>NZ_JBAWSW010000015.1:0-58413 GCF_037104745.1 Bacillus sp. FJAT-53060 | reverse complement strand
CAAAAAGCTAGCAAACTGGACATGGAAAGGACCATGTCCAGCGTAAGACAACTGATAAATTTTATCAAAATAAGTGAAAACCCCACTTTTACTTGAAGTAAAGGTGGGGTTTGTCTACGGTCTGAAACCTCCATTTTCAATAATGGAGGTTTTAAGCTATTTATTCAGATACAGGCAAAACTGCACCGTCATATTTTTTGTCGATGAATTCTTTGATGTTATTCGAGTGAAGAACTTCCATTAATGTCTTAATCTTATCTGAATTTTCATCACCTTTGCGAACAGCAACGATATTTGCATACGGATTGTTCTTTGTTTGCTCAAGTTCAATTGAATCTTTTTTCGGATTCAATTTATTTTGAATCGCATAGTTTACGTTAATAAACACGGCATCGCCTTCACTGTTTTCATAAGCTTTGGCTGTTAGTTCAGGAGCGATTTTTTTGAATTTTAGGTTCTTAGGGTTTTCTTTAATGTTCTTCACTGTTGTGTTGATTGTATCAACTTTTGGATCAAGCTTGATGACACCAGCATTTTGTAAAAGTGCAAGCATACGTCCTTGCTCAGCCACATTGTTTGTCATGATGATTGTGCCGCCGTTTGGAATATCCTTCACTGATTTGTATTTCTTAGAATAGATACCGAAAGGCTCAAGGTGAACATCACCCGCACTCACTAGGTTATAATCTTTGTTTGATTTATTTTCTTCGTTTAAGTAAGGGGTATGTTGGAAAAAGTTCGCATCCACTTCTTTTTCAGCTAACGCTTTGTTGTACATTTTATAATCGCTAAGTACTTTCACTTTTAGATCGTAGCCTTTTTCTTTCAGAAGTGGTTTTGCTTCTTCAAGAATCTCGGCATGTGGTGTTTTTGAAGCTGCAACCGTGATGGTTTTGCTTTCGCTTGCGTTATTAGATGAACCGCATGCAGCTAAAATGCCTGCAAATGCTAGAAATAATCCACTTAAAATCAATTTCTTCATGAATAAATCCTCCCTTAACGTTTATCAATTTTGTTTGTAATCAAATCACCGATTATTTGAATAATAAAGACGATGATGAGAATAAATACAGTGGCTACAAGTGTGACATCTGTATTACCAGATTGGTATCCTTCCACATACGCGAGGTCACCAAGTCCGCCTGCCCCAATTGCACCTGCGATTGCAGTAGAGCCAATAAGAGCAATAGCTGTCACGGTAATGCCTGAAATGAGAGCTGGCAGTGATTCTGGAAGCAATACTTTGAAAATAATCGTAGACGTTTTAGCCCCCATGGATCGTGCTGCTTCAATGACTCCTTTGTCTACTTCACGAAGTGCAATTTCGACGAGACGTGCATAGAAAGGAGCTGACCCAATGACAAGGGCTGGTAGTGCTGCATTTGGACCTAAAATAGTACCCATAATTAGTTTTGTAAACCCTAATAAAAGAATGATCAAAATGATAAAAGGAATCGATCTGAAAATGTTGACGACTGCACCGATGACAGCATTTATCGGTTTATTTTCCCAAAGGCCGCCTTTGCTAGTTAGAAATAGCAATAGTCCAAGGATGATACCGATGACAAAAGCAAATGCTAGTGAAATGAGCGTCATATAAACCGTTTCACCCGTTGCATTCCAAATGACATCTAGGTCAACGTTCGGAAACCATCTCTCAAACATGTGTCATCACCTCGATTTCAACCTGTTTGCTCTGGATATAGGCGATGGCTTTTTCAACCTCGTTCTCATCTCCATTCATATGGATAAAGAGAGTTCCAAACGCGCCTTCCTGCGTTTGAGAAATCTTTCCTTGCAAGATGTTCACTTCGACCTTGAAAGATCGAATGATTTCAGTGATCAGTGGCTGTTCCGCAGAATCGCCGATAAAGGACAACCGTACTACCTGACCTTCTTTCACTCGCTCTAAGACGTGCTCGATTGTTTCTTTCGCTTCCTCTGGTTCAGCAAGCTGTTTCACAAATCGCTTCGTCATTTCTTCCTTCGGCTGTCTGAAGACGGGTAATACTTCGCCTTCTTCGACAATGCGTCCATTTTCCATCACTGCCACACGATGACAGATTTTGCGAATGACATGCATTTCGTGTGTGATCAGCACAATTGTTAGCCCTAATCGTTTATTGATATCGGCCAAAAGCTCAAGGATCGAATCTGTTGTTTGCGGATCAAGCGCAGACGTTGCTTCGTCACAAAGAAGAACTTTGGGGTCATTCGCTAATGCTCTCGCAATACCTACACGCTGCTTTTGTCCACCACTTAGCTGAGAAGGATAAGCATTTTCTTTTCCTTCTAAACCGACCAATTTAATCAGTTCATTTGCACGGGCTCTCCGTTTTAACGTCGGTACACCTGCAATCTCAAGGGGGAACATAATATTTTGTCGCACTGTTCTCGACCAGAGTAGGTTAAAGTGCTGGAAGATCATGCTAATTTCCTGTCTTGCTTTACGAAGTTTCGCATTCGATACTTCATTGATCCGATTGCCTGCCACTTCAACAATCCCTTCTGTTGGCAGCTCCAGACCGTTTAGTAGGCGAATAAGGGAGCTTTTCCCTGCCCCGCTATACCCGATAATTCCGAATATTTCACCTTTATCGATATCCAAGTTGACGTCTTTCACGGCATTAACATTTCCGCTTTTTGAATGATACGTTTTAGATACATTCTGTAAATGGATCACAGTCTGTTCACCTGCTTTCTTGCTGAATCTATAGGTTGCCATCACATTGTTCATTTATTCTTCTTACTGTCATGACTCAGCTTGACGTCAGGTCAGTAAAAAAGACCTAACTGCAACGCAAGCAGAAAGGCCTTTTATTTCAAATACGCCTTTCTCTCATCTTTCAAAGCGTTGCGGCTTTGAGTGAATTGGCACCATTTCAGCTATGCTGATGGTTGCCGGGTTTCATAGGGCACGTCCCTCCACCTCTCTTAATAAGAGAAAATATGTTGTTTTATGTGATGTTCATGTTTTTACTAACGTAGAATATCATGCTATCTCAGATATGTCAACGCTGTAAATCACTAATTTCCAAGTAAACGACTACGTTATCATCTTTCTGAAAAAACCGTTCGTCAGCCAAAGCACGGCCTCTAGTCTAAGCAGCGCGCGGAATGATCCTTTCACCTTGACTTGTCCCCGGCTAATCAGCTGCTGTAACGACAGATCACCATCTAATAATTGAAGAATTTCTTTTCTCTCACCATAAAAGATGAGATCCGATAACTCAATTGCAGGCAGTTTCTTCACTTCACCACGTTCATCCACAATCAGTGTACAAGAGTCAGTTTCCGCCTCAAATGTAATCTTCAAGGATGATGATGGGAGCAGCGGCTTTAACAATAATTGCTGCTTTGTGTTTCCATGGGCTTTCACATTTTCCACATGTATAACCTCCCTGTCATTTGGTTGTACATAACATTTCTCTACTAACATCGGCTTGTCCTTTATAAATAGCTCGACAAATTTTCAAATGAATTGCTTGAAATATGACAAAAAACCGCTTTATTTAGCGGTTTCAATCATTTCATGAAGATATGGAACTGAGTGAAAGGCATAGCCTTTTTGTACGATCTCACCCTTTTTAAACAGAAGATAGCAAGGTACACTTTCGATCTCAAATGCTTTCGCAAAACTTGGTGAATAGTTTAAATTGTTCTCGTAAAATGGAACATTCGGCTGCATCGCGTCTACTACTGACAGCATTTTCTTTGCCAGTTGGCATGTTCCGCAAAATGGTGTATATAAGTACAAAAGAAATAAATCGTCCTCTATTTCCTTGAATGCATGCTCTTTAATCTCTTTCATATACGTCCACCCTCATAAATATTTGGAATGAACATCAATGTTTGCAGCTAATAGGATAGATGCAATGTGGGCTGACGGTGAAGCGGCCACTTCGCGGTACGTTCTGTCGACAAAAAGATGAAGTGCTTCAGGGAATTCTTTTCGAAATTGCTTCCGCAGTTTGTCCCCAGCATCGTCACTGTCTGCTAATATGTAAACGTCTTTCCCTAATAAATCGTCCACAAGCTGATCCAGCTTGGATGTACTGATGGTGCCATTGGTGCAAATGATGGTAACAGGTTCACTTATGACTTCTTTTAGCTTTTGTTTGTCCGATTTACCTTCTACTATGATGACCTTTTCTATCTCGACATTCATGACGATCACCCGGCCCTTTTGACGTTGATTCACTTCTTCCTTAGATTACAATCTTTCATTCAGGTTGTAAAGATTGGGCACTTGGTCACTAAAAAGACTGCAGCATGTACTCACTGCAGCCTAACCTGTGATTAGCACCAGCCATTTTCATCGTCACAGTCTACATATTTTTCAGTTCCATGGGTCAATGTATCGGACAGACGATAAAAGCGATTTTGATCATAGGAATAACCCGATTTTAACTCATATTGATTTTCACTAATCATCGTGCCAATCTCTTCATTTAGATAGTAAAGCATCATGCCACCTTCTTTGAATCGCCCAGTGACATGCTCTGTTATATCCACCTGTTCTTTTTGAAAGGACAAATTGGACACCCCCCCATAAAGGTAGAGTGTCCAATTTCACAAAAATTAGTCTTCTTTTGTCATTGCTTCATATTGCTCAGCTGTCATTAAGCTCTCGATTTCAGATGCATCAGCTGGTTCAACAACAATCATCCATGCTTGTTCGTATGGAGAGTCGTTTACGAATTCTGGGCTGTCATCTAGTTGATCGTTTACTTCGACGATTGTGCCGTTGATCGGTGCGTATAGTTCAGAAACAGTTTTCACTGATTCTACACTTCCGAAAGGCTCGTCCGCTGTGATTTTGTCTCCTACTTCAGGAAGCTCAACGAAAACGATATCGCCTAGCTCAGATTGAGCGAAATGAGTAATACCGATACGCACCTTATCTCCTTCTACCTTGACCCATTCATGTTCTTCTGAATAACGTAAATCTTTTGGTGTGCTCATTCAATACCCTCCAGTCTATTGTTTCCGCCTATATTGAAGATACCACAATCTGAATGAAAGTTACATCATTTCCAGACGCTTTTAAATGTATCTTCATTAAATCCAACTGTTACTCGTTTACCTTCTGTTGTAATCGGACGCTTAATCAGCATTCCGTTAGACGCAAGTAATTCTAGCTGCTCGTCCTCTGACATTGCAGGAAGTTTATCTTTCAGCTGTAACTCTCGGTAAGTTTGTCCGCTTGTGTTAAAGAATTTCTTCAACTCTAAACCGCTTTTTTCGTAAAGTACTTTTAGTGTTTCTTTATCAGGCGTCTCTTCGACGATATGTATGCTGTTGATGTCTTTATTGTGTTCTTCAAGCCACTTTTTTGCTTTTCGGCATGTACCACAAGTTGGGTATTCGTAAAAATCTAAAGCCACCATTATCACCTCCTGCAAATTGTGACAACATTTTATCACAAAATATTTTAAAAACCTAAATGTATGCTTACAAAAAGGTGCGGAGTTGTATCCGCACCTTCAAATCGTTTTTTATACGAAATATTTGTCTGCTTCAAAGATACGTTTAGCCACCTCACGCTTTTTGGCGATGACATTGATCGGGGTGAATCTTGTCAGCTTGCGAAGAGCTGACAGGCTCATGCGGAGTGAATCCCCTTCCTCCATGGCGATCAAGGATTCTTTTGCATGTGCTTCAATCTTTAAAAAGGCTTCCTGTGTAAAAATTTGTGTGTAGGCTAGCTTTTGAGCGTTCTTTTCTGAACCTGATGTAGCGATTGCCTTTTCTGTACGTAAGATCGCTGATTCAGCAGCAAACATTTCATTCACGATATCCGCTATATTCACAAGTATTTCTTGCTCCTTTTCTAGCGCTTTCCCGTACTTCATCGTTGCCATACCTGCCACCATCAAGGCAATCTTTTTCGCATGGACGAGCAAATATTTTTCTTGATCGAGCGGCTGATCACCCGGCTCTTCCGGCATCATCATCATGAGCTCTTCCTGCAAGGTTTGAGCTTTTTGAAGAAGAGGAAGCTCCCCTTTCATCGCTTTCTTCAAGAATGTGCCTGGCACAAGCAAACGGTTGATTTCATTTGTTCCTTCAAAAATACGATTAATTCTTGAGTCACGATAGGCTCTTTCGACCTCGTATTCTTGCATGAATCCATATCCGCCGTGTATCTGCACTCCTTCATCCACAATATAATCTAATGTTTCGGAGCCAAGCACTTTACAGAGAGAACATTCAATTGCATATTCAGCAATAGATTGCGCAATT
This sequence comes from Bacillus sp. FJAT-53060, assembly GCF_037104745.1. Taxonomy (NCBI): domain Bacteria; kingdom Bacillati; phylum Bacillota; class Bacilli; order Caryophanales; family Bacillaceae; genus Bacillus; species Bacillus sp. FJAT-53060. The sequence goes on along the minus strand of NZ_JBAWSW010000015.1, from coordinate 52,167 downwards.
TGTTTCCCATCCTTTTGCTCCTCTTCACTTAATAGACCCATCCGCTGTTCAAACAAGCCCACTGTGCGGTAAACAGCACTTTCCATGGCATACAGCTTTGCTGACATGTTGGCTACTTTTTCACCAATTAAGCTAAATTGAGAAATAGGCGTTTTGAACTGCTTACGCTGGTTGGCATATTCTGCTGATAATTGAATGACTCGTTTTGAAGCACCTATAGTGCCGACCGCCAGCTTGTAACGACCAATATTCAAAATGTTAAAGGCAATGACATGCCCTCTTCCGGCTTCACCAAGTAAATTCTCTTTTGGTACTTGGGCATCTTCCAGAATTAATGTTCTCGTCGATGATCCCTTAATACCCATCTTTTTCTCCTCTGGTCCAGTTTTGACACCTGGAAAATCCTTTTCTACGATAAAAGCAGAGAAGTGTTCTCCGTCAATCTTAGCATAAACGACAAAGACATCTGCAAAAGCGGAGTTCGTGATCCACTGCTTTTCTCCATTAAGGACATAATGTGTTCCAGCTTCATTCAGTACAGCAGTTGTTTTTGCCCCAAGTGCGTCAGACCCTGATCCTGGCTCTGTCAGTGCGTACGCCGCAATGGTTTCTCCAGAGGCGAGCCCAGGCAAGTACGTTTCCTTTTGTTCTTGATTTCCAAACAACACAATTGGCAGAGAACCGATGCCAACATGGGCGCCATAGGAAAGAGAGAAGCTACCTGCCCTTGCGAATTTTTCAGTAATGATGGCTGAGCTAACCTTATCTAACCCAAGTCCTCCGAATTCCTCTGGAACGTCAGCCCCAAGTAGTCCAAGCTCTCCAGCTTTTTTTAAGAGCCGAACAGAATGCTCGAATTCATGATTTTCAATTTGTTCTATGTGCGGGACAACATCTTGTAAAATGTAATCCTCTGTTGTCTTCCCTATCATCTGATGCTCATCAGAGAAATCCTCGGGCGTAAAGATATGCTCATAATTCGTCTCATCAATTAAGAAACTGCCACCCTTTTTTACATCTTCCATTGCTTTCATCCTGAATTCCCCCTTTAGATCAATTCAAAAATGCCTGCGGCTCCCATTCCTCCACCAATACACATCGTTACAATGCCAAATTGCTCGTTTCGTCGTTTCATTTCATGAATGAGTGACAGCGTTAGTTTCGTTCCTGTACAGCCTAACGGGTGTCCTAACGCAATCGCCCCTCCATTGACATTCACCTTCTCTTCATCTATCCCTAAATGGCGAATGACTTGTATGGCCTGAGAGGCAAAGGCTTCGTTTAATTCAAATAGCCCAATGTCCTTCAGCTCAAGTCCAGCAATTTTCAACGCACGCGGAATGGCTTCAACCGGACCAATTCCCATGACCTCAGGTGGTACACCGCCAACAGCAAACGCTCTAAACTTAGCGAGCGGCTGAAGAGAAAGAGAGGACGCTTTTTCACGATCCATCATCATTACACACGCCGCACCATCACTTGTTTGTGAGGAGTTTCCTGCGGTCACTGTGCCTTTTGTTGAGAAAGCGGGACGTAAGGTTGAGAGGATTTCCTCTGTTGTGCCAGCTCTCACGCCTTCATCCTGTGAGAACGTAAATAGATGTTCTTCTAATTGATACTGCTCTCCTACCCGTCTTTCCGTCACATCAACAGGCACAATTTCATCTGAAAAATTCCCTTCCTGTAATGCCTGTGCTGCCTTTTGATGACTTCTCACCGCAAAGGCATCTTGATCTTGCCGGGTAACCTGATACTTTTGTGCCACTTGCTCCGCCGTGTGCCCCATGCTCATGTAGTATTCAGGCGCTTGCTCTGCCAAAAGTGCATTTGGGCGAATGGAATGTCCCATCATCGGCACCTGTGACATAGATTCGACTCCTCCGGCTAAAACGGTTTCTGCTTGCCCCAGCATAATCCGTTCACCAGCGTAAGCGATAGACTGAAGACCGGACGAACAGTAGCGGTTAATGGTGATGGCAGGAACGGTATAAGGCAGCCCTGCTAATGCACCAATATTCCGGGCAACATTTAATCCTTGCTCTGCTTCTGGTGTTGCACACCCGATAATTAGATCATCAATTTCCCCATCATAATCACCGGCACGCTTTAATGTTTCTTTCACACACAATGCGCCCATATCATCAGGTCGAACGGTTTTTAATGATCCTTTTTTGGCCTTTCCTACTGGTGTTCTTGCGCCAGCTACAATGACTGCTTCTCTCATTTTGACTCCCCCCTAGTTACGTAAAGGTTTTCCTTTGACGAGCATGTGCTGCATGCGTGCCTGTGATTTCACTTCTCCTACAAGACTTAAAAAGGCTTCTCTTTCAAGCTCTAATAAATATTGTTCATCCACCTCTGTACCAAATGGCAGTTTTCCGCCAGAAATGACATAGGCCAATTTTTTCGCAATGGTCATGTCATGCTCTGAAATGTATCCAGACAGTCTCATATTTTCAGCAGCTAATATCATCGCTGCATAGCCTGTTTCCCCCATGACTGGCACCTTTTGCTTGAGCGGCGCACGATAGCCCGCTTCATCAAGAGAAAGAACCAGTTGTTTCGCATCATAGATTACATGATCACCGTTCATGCTCATCCGATCACTTGCACGTAGCATCTTCATATCACGAGCTTCTTCTGCTGATGTTGATACTTTGGCCATGGCAATCGTTTCAAAGGTTTGCAGCGTGGCATCTTGTATAGCCGTCGCAGACTGCTTAGTCGCTCCTTGTAGGTGGCGAAGATATAATTCTTTGTTTCCTCCGCCGCCAGGAATCAATCCGACCCCCGCTTCAACAAGTCCCATGTACGTTTCACTGGACGCTTGTATAGCCGCTGCCGGCAGACAAAGCTCCGTCCCGCCTCCTAACGTCATACCAAACGGTGCAACAACGACTGGACGCTCACTATATTTCACCTTCATCATCGCCTGCTGGAATCGGCGAATCACAAAGTCAATTTCAAAGAAATTATCGTCCTGCGCTTCCATTAAAATCATGGCAAGGTTTGCGCCAACACAGAAGTTTTTCCCTTGGTTTCCGATGACAAGCCCTTTATAATTCTTTTCCGTTTCATCTACAGCACGATTGATCATATCAATGACATCTAGTCCAATCGCATTGCTCTTAGAATGGAATTCAAGCAAGGCGACATCATTACCGATATCAATGAAGCTTGCACCTGTATTTTTGAAAATGACACCTTGTTTCTTTTTCAATCTGGCTAGAGAAATATTTTTCTCGTTTCCTTTCTTCTGTTCATAGGCCCCATTCTGATAAAAGGCTCGCTCTCCTTCGGCATTCTCTTGATAGAATGTTTCATGTCCTTCTGACAACATATTTTGCACCCATGCTGGGATGCTGTGTCCTTCTGCTTCTATTCGACTGACGGCTTTTTTGACACCAATCGCATCCCATAACTCAAATGGACCATGCTGCCAACCAAATCCCCATTTCATTGCGTTATCGATGGACTCGATATCATCCGCAATTTCGTCTTTTAGATGAGCCGAATAAAGAAGCACAGGCGCCGTCATGTTCCAGAGCAATTGCCCTGCACGGCTATCTTGATAAATAAGTGCTTTTAATTTTGCTTTTGTCCCCTTTTGCTGCTTGGCAATCTCAATGCCTGGATCCTTCATCTTCGTCCGCTCTCCGTATGTGAGCGTCACCGGGTCCAGCTCTAAAATGGTCTTCCCATTTTTTTGATAAAAACCTTGTCCTGCCTTGCTCCCAATCCACCCTTTTTCGAGCATTCTCTCAATAAACTCAGGCAGCTTGAAAATATCTTTCTCCTTTCCTTCTACTTGTTCATATACGTTGCGGGCAACATGTGAAAACGTGTCGAGTCCTACGACATCAAGTGTACGGAAGGTAGCACTTTTCGGTCTGCCAATCAATGGACCTGTAACAGAATCAACTTCCCCGATTGTATATTTGTTCTCAAGCATTTCACGCACTGTGACAAGAAGTCCATAAGTACCAATACGGTTGGCAATAAAGTTCGGCGTATCTTTCGCTTCAACAACGCCCTTCCCGAGTACTTCCTCACCAAACGTTTTCATAAATGTAAGTACTTCTGGATCTGTTTCTTGAATAGGAATCATTTCTAAGAGCTTTAAATATCGAGCTGGGTTAAAAAAATGAGTGCCTAGAAAGTGGCGCTTAAAATCATCTGATCGACCTTCTGCCATTTTTTCTACAGAAATACCAGATGTATTGCTTGATATGATACTGCCTTCTTTGCGGTACTCGTCGATGAGAGAGAATACGTGTTGTTTAATGCTGAGCTTTTCAGTAACGACTTCAATGATCCAGTCAGCATCCTGTAATAAGGAAAGGTGATCTGTGAGATTTCCGGGTGTGATGTATGATAAGTTTTTTGCTGAAGTAAGAGGTGCTGGCTTTTGCTTTAACAATTTTTTCATCGCTTCTTGACTTAATCTATTTCGAACAATAGGGTAATCAAGCGTTAGATTTTTTGCCGTTTCTTCCTTTGTCAGTTCATTTGGCACAATATCTAGCAATGTTACTGGTATTCCGATATTGGCTAGATGCGCAGCAATGCCTGAGCCCATGACACCTGAACCAATGACAGCCGCCTTTCGAATATGTTTGCCCATAAATATCCCCCTAAACTTTTTGAATGAACAGTCATTCATTTTTTGTCCAAAAAAAAACAATGCCTCTTTCTTTATCTTAAAAGATTTTCCGAAACAGTTCAATAGCAGATTTCAAAAATTTACACATCTCATGGGTCTGACTTTGCAGCGTATGAATTAAAAACGAGAGGGCATTGTAAGAATGGAGGTGATATCCACATGTCTCGTTTGAAGAAAAACCCATCTAAAGCAGGCGTAAGTGCTGCAAGTGTCAAAGGAAACGCAGGTCCATCACAGGAAGCAGACCTAGGAGGGAAAAAGACCAGTCAAAATCAGCAATATAAAAAGAATCAGTAAGGAAACAAAATCGTAAGGAGGAATACATCTTGAACAACCAGCAAATGAATATGCCCCCACAGGTGATTTCAGTGAAGGATTCCTTATACTTAGTGGATATGCTAAACTGGAATTTGATCGCCATGAAAAAGGCGCACTTTATGGCCGAGCATTGCAAGGACGAAACATTGAAGCAAGAATTGAATCAGGTTGGCCAAATGCACCATCAGCATTACACACAAATTCTTCAGCATTTAGGCAGCTCAGGGCAAGGCCAGTCTACTGGCTTTATGCAATAGGAGGAAAAGGACATGGAACAGCAAAACCAACAAAAAATCGGGAATCCACAGACCCCGGTTCCAACGACAACAAACATGAATGATCGTGATTTTATCACAGATCTACTGTCGACTGAAAAATATATGACAAACGGATATAACACAGCGCTTAATGAATTCAGTCACGAATCTCTTTACCAGGATATTCAGCGAATTGCGCTGGAAACACAGAAAACACAAAGACATTTATATGATGTCATGTTCAAATATGGTTGGTACTCTGTTGAAGCAGCTGAGCAGCAAAAGCTCCAGCAGGCACACCAGAAATTCCAGCAAACGCTGACAGATCAATCTCCATACGGATCATCACACATGTCATAAAGAAAAACTGCCAGCATCATACTGGCAGTTTTTTAGCGGTCTTTATTGTCTCGATGAGCTTCATTCAGCGTTTTGATCCGCTGTATGGTTTCTTGATCTCTTCTTATGCCTCTGGATACGTGTCGTTAAAATACCTGGCTAAATGCGGCATGCTTTTGGCAAATATGAGAATAGATGACCCACTGCACTGCTTCACATCTTTTTTGAGCGCCTCGGTTGTTTCCCCAGCAAACCCTCAAGCTCTTCATCTAGTTCGGGGATCTTCCGTCTCCCTTTTTAAGAAAAAAGCCTGACTCTGTGAGTGACAGATGTCAGGCTTTTGACATACAATTATCTTGCAGCAAGAAATGTCTCGGCTTGCGCCTGTTGCACAATGCAGCGTCCTCGACCGTGCGGAATACATAATGGTGTTCCGAATAAAGGATCTGTTGTCACCTGACAATTCATATCAAAGACATTTTTCACGAGATCACAGTTAATGACGGTTTCCGGTCTTCCTTCTGCATAAATCGTCTTGTCTTTAATCGCTACAAGATGATGAGCATATCTGCATGCGAGATTGAGATCATGAAGAACCATCACAATCGTGCGCTGCTCTTTTTCATTTAAATCAAAAAGAAGGTCAAGAATTTCAATTTGATGCGTCATGTCTAAATACGTCGTCGGCTCATCTAACAGGATAATATCCGTCTCCTGCGCTAACGTCATCGCAATCCAGGCGCGCTGCCTTTGTCCACCTGATAATGAATCAACCGTTCGATCAGCGAGTTCTTCCATCTTTGTTGACTTTAGTGCGCGATTCACTGCTTCTTCGTCTTGCTTCGACCACTGTTTCAGCCAATTTTGATAAGGATATCGACCTTGCTTTACGAGCTGATGCACCGTTAATCCTTCTGGCGCTTCTGGTCCTTGTGGGAGAATCGCGAGCTGTTTTGCTACTTCCTTTGTTGGTAATTTTGCAATAGAATGACCTTCAAGCAGGACAGAACCACCCATTGGGTTCATGAGACGGGCCAAAGAGCGAAGTAGCGTGGATTTACCGCATCCATTGCTGCCAATAAATACTGAGATTTCACCCTTAGGGATTGATACATTTAGTTCATCTATAATTATTGTTTCTCCGTAGCCTAAGCTTAAACCTTCAGTAGAAATGGCACTCATTCCGCTCAAACGCTCCTTTTCTCATTCTTATTTTTTATCATGAATATTGCTTATGTATAGACGTCAAAGATCACTTATCTCAATTCAGTGTATCAGATTTAAGTGAACTTGAAAATCATTTTCAATTGAAAAATGAGAAAACTCGTTTACTTCTTCTTCTCGAATGTACGTATTGTCCCATCTTCGAGCTTCATATCGACCTGAATCCGCTGATAATCATCATCCAAATTAAAAGCAGCTAATAATTCGTTTACATACGTTCCACTAAGCTTCGCACTAGGAATAGACATATCATTCAGCTTCATCTTCATCTCCCGCAATGCTTCTTCTCCTTCATACCTGAAACCATTCATGTGATCTCGAATGAATGCTTCTTCTTTTCCGCTCGCCTGACTGTAGGTGGCTTCGTATAATTCATTTTTCTGTCCATATTGAACATGCAGGTGCAGATGCTGGATAGGCAGCTTCTTCATTTGAACAGCTGACAGACTCTCTGCTTCGCCAGTATGTTGTAACGGTTCGATTGATTGACAGCCAGACAGCATAAAGAGCAGCACCCCTAGCAGTCCCGCCTTCTTCCAACACATCATGTGTTTCCTCCTATAATTATATCATCGTTTTTTATTCTTCACCAAGCTTCTTTTCGTTATTCATCTAAACAGTGTGTTATGGTAAATGAAAACAAAAAGGATGGAGAAACGAATGATGAAAAAAACAGCCATTGTGACTGGTGCCAATAGCGGCTTTGGAAAACTCATCACGATGCGCCTCGCCGAGCAAGGCTATAAAGTGATTGCATGTGTCAGGCAGGAAGCCAACGCCAAAAAGCTCGCAAAGGAGATAGAGCAAGCCTCCTTATCTAAAAATATACATATCGAATCGTTAGATGTGACGACCACACAGTCGATAGAAGCATTAAAGAAAAAGCTGGACGCCTACGCACCGATCACCTTACTTGTGAACAATGCGGGGACAGCCTATGCTGGTTTTGCTGAAGAGGTTTCCGTGGACATGTACCGGCAGCAGTTCGAAGTGAACGTCTTTGGTGTGATGGAATTGACACAAACGGTTCTTCCGTTTATGACAAGTGGTTCAAAAATATTGAATATGAGCAGCATCAGCGGGTTAATGGGGATGCCAGCACTTTCTCCATATGTATCGTCTAAGTTTGCTTTGGAGGGCTATACAGAGAGTTTGCGGATTGAACTGGCTCCGTTTGGTATACAGACTGCCTTGATTGAGCCTGGCTCTTTCCAAACAAATATATGGAACACCTCCATAAACGAGCAAATGACTCAGCCAGCGGAAGGATCTAGATACACAAGCATTTACCAAAAGATGATGGCCTATACAGATGCTCAAAAATCAAATTTTGGAGATCCCCGTGAGGTCGCTGAGCTTGTTGTCACACTTGCAGAGAAAAAACAGTTGAAACAACTCAGATTTCTTGTTGGAAAAGGCGTACGTCTTTCATTCACAGCAAAGCGGCTCTTGCCTTGGAACTTGTGGGAAAAAATCATTTTACGTACGCTCTTATCAAAAAAATGAGCACAAAAAACAGGTGGACCTCTCATCCACCTGTTTTCATTTATTTGTTATCAGATTGTCCAAGGGTAATATCTAGATTCTTGTTCTTCCCTTCACGGATGACGGTCATAGTGGTTTTATCGCCGATTTTTGTTTCTTTGTAAAGAATTTCTTTCAGCTGTGAGCTGTTCGCAACATCTTTCCCTTTGAACTTGATGATAATATCTCCAGACTTCAAACCTGCCTTTTGTGCAGGTGATCCTTTTGACACATCTTTTACGTAGATGCCTTTGCCGATTTGTTTATCAAATAATCCGAGCGTATTTTCCTGATACGTTTCAGGCACTTGTTCAAGGTCAATCATTTGTACACCAAGGTAAGGACGTTCCACTTTCCCGTTTTTCAATAGCTCATCTACAATCGGTTTCACATCGTTACTTGGGATCGCAAATCCAAGTGACTCCACACCGCTTTCGCTAATTTTCAAGCTATTGATGCCAATGACTTGACCGTCCGTATTGATCAGTGGACCTCCACTGTTTCCTGGATTAATGGCTGCATCCGTTTGAAGCACATTCATCTCAACAGTACCAGATGATGTATTGGTTTCAACTGAACGATCGAGACCACTAATAATTCCTTCTGTCACAGTACCAGAGAACTGCGCACCGAGCGGGTTCCCGATAGCGATGACTTTGTCTCCAGCACGAAGCTTAGACGAATCACCAAAGCTTGCCACTTTATCAATGCCGTCAGCGTTGATTTCGACAACAGCTAAATCTGTCATCACGTCACTGCCGACAAGCTTCGCATCTTTTGTTTTTCCGTCATAAAGCGTGACCTTTAATTTATTGGCACCCTCGACCACGTGGTTATTTGTAATAATGTACGCCTTTTTGCCATCCTTTTTAAAGATAACACCGGAACCAGCTCCAGCTTCAGCTTCTGTTGAATCCCCGCTTAGACCGAACGAGTTTTGTGTAGATTGATAGTTTGAAACCCCTACAATGGTCGGCTCTAAATCTTCTACCATATCAGCTACATTCGTCGCTTTGGTAATTTGTTTTGTTGAGAAATTATCAGAGGCAGCCGGTTCACTTGACGCTGTTTGGTGAGTGTTTGCAGCTGTGTCCTGTGACTTCGGTAAAAGCGGCGTAATGCCAAGCACAAGACCTCCGCCAATAATCCCTCCAAGAATCGGGCTCAGCCATGCAGCCTTCCGTTTTTTTTCCTTTTTAAAAGCACGGTCATCCATCATTTGAGGAGATCGATTTGTCACACTCTCCTGAGATGCAGATGCTTCGTCTTCATGATGGTGAAAAACGAGTTCTTCCTTTTTTTGTGGTTGGTCTATTTGTTCCTCATTCTCTTGCTGTGTTTTTTCTTGATGAATCATATTTTTCTCTTCATCTTCTCTTCGGAAATCCATCGCTTGCACTCCTTTGCATCATTTCATGAAATGCTTCATTCTTATGTGTTGATAGGACTTATGTCCTCTTAATGGAAAGATCATTGATAATTGTATAGACAATAAGTCAAATTATATAATACTTATTCATAGAAAAAAAGCACTTATTAAATAACTTTTTGTCTATGCCCTTTTTTCCCCTTGAGGTTATCATAATCAAACATTATGGGATAATGATGAGAAGAATATGTGAAATTGTGAAAAAAGAATGTGATTGTTGACACGCCGCCTTTGTATCCCGTTATAATGGCGTTGAGAGGATGTGGAAGACTTTGTCGTACACCATTTATTTAGTTGAAGATGAACAAAACTTAAATGAACTTTTAACCAAATATTTAGAGAGTGAAAATTGGAATGTCTCCTCTTTTTTAACAGGAGAAGCGGCACGTGAGGCAATGAACAAGCCGCCGCATCTATGGATTTTAGATATTATGCTGCCTGATACAGACGGCTACACACTCATTAAAGAAATCAAAGCTGCATCACCTGACGTACCGGTCATTTTCATTTCAGCACGTGATGCAGATATCGATCGTGTCCTCGGCTTAGAACTGGGAAGCAGCGATTATATTGCGAAACCATTTCTTCCGCGTGAGCTGATCATTCGCGTGCAAAAGCTGCTGGAGCTTGTGTATAAAAACAGTGATACCCCTCAGCAAAGTGTCACACACGTTTCCTCTTATATCATTCATGAGGACGTAAGAGAGGTTTACGAAGGGGATCAGCTGATTAACTTAACTTCTAAGGAATTTGACTTGTTGCTTTTATTTACACATCATCAAGGACATGCCTTTTCTCGTGAAGATATTCTCATCAAAATTTGGGGACACGATTACTTCGGGACAGATCGTGTTGTCGATGATCTTGTCAGACGGCTACGCAAAAAAATGCCTGACTTAAAAGTCGAGACCATTTATGGATTTGGCTATAGGATGCTAAAAGGATGAAGAATAAACCGCTCGCCTTTCAAATTTGGATCGTCATCTCTGGCATTTTGCTGACGATTTCGATTGTCCTGATCATTTTATTTTCAAATACATTACGAAACTTCTTCACGAATGAAATATATAAAAACATCGAAAACGAGCAACAGGTGTTAACAGAATACCCTTTGAATCCAGATGGGTCGCCAAAGTCGACACCAGAAAATCGCACGGTTCAGCACCTTCTGATCCCGTCAGATGAATTAAATCAAATGGCCCAGTTTTTCCCGTATGCATTTATTGAGAAAGTGCAAACCTTTGTAAAAAAACAAAAAAGCGTAACGAAACGCTACTCAGAAGAAGTGAATGGGGAACATATCTTTTTTGTGATCAAAAAAATCTCATCAGGCAATACACAATATATTCTCTTGTCCTATGCACCGGACTCTTATCGAGATGACTTGTCCTTTACACTGTTTAAACAGCTGATTTTTATTTTAGGCACTGTTATTTTACTTAGCTGGCTTCCATCTATTTGGCTTGCCCGCTACTTATCCCGTCCGATCGTTACGTTTGAAAAGCATGTGAAGCGGATTGCACAAGAAGACTGGGATGATCCGGTTATCGTTGACCGGCAAGATGAAATCGGCAAGCTCGGTTCTACAATCGAAGAAATGAGACAAAAACTCATTCAAAAGGATGAAACTGAGCGAACACTTTTGCAAAACATATCACATGATTTAAAGACACCTGTCATGGTCATCCGCGGCTATACGCAGTCCATTAAAGATGGTATTTTTCCTAAGGGAGATCTTGAACAAACGGTGGAAGTCATCGAAGGTGAGGCGGAAAAGCTTGAGAAGAAAATCAAAGATTTGCTGTACTTAACAAAGCTTGATTATTTATCAAAACAACATCACGCGCATTCTTCCTTCCTCGTGAGTAATACAATGCTGGAAGTGGTTGACCGTATACGCTGGTCGAAAAATGAATTGCAGTGGAACGTGGACTTAGATGATGAGGCTACACTTGAAGGCGATCCAGAACAATGGAGCAAATTATTTGAAAATGTACTAGAAAATCAACTTCGCTACGCAAAAAGTAAAATTGACATTCATATGAAGCAGGAAGAGGATCAAATCCGCATTGTCATTCGTAATGACGGCCCTCCAATTGAAGAACATATGCTATCCAACCTATACGAACCTTTTAGTAAGGGGAAAAAGGGCGAATTCGGTATTGGATTAAGCATTGTCAAACGAATTCTTTCAATGCATGGAGCTTCCATATCTATTGAAAATGATGATCTAGGAGTACGTTATACAATTACTGTTCCAAAGAAGAGACTGTAGGGTTTTTGACCGCAGTCTTTTTTAGATGAATGAATACCCATTGAAATCAGGGTATGTGGCCTTGATCTTCTTGCCAGCTTGGTACATCCATTTCTTTTCAACTGTTGTTTCTTTCGGCATTTTGACTTTTTCTACTTGAATTCCCTTTGTTCGCAAGCGTCTAATCATATCATCGATTTCTCTCATGAAACATCATCCTTTCACATATTTTGACCAGTTGGTCACCTTACTTTATAATATAAAGAATTACACTGTAAAAAACAAGTTACAATCTGATTAATTTTTGAAAACTTTCGTCGTTTGACCGATAAGTCATATCTCTTTGCGAACGTTTCCTAAGACATTTGTCTCTCGGTAAGAAAGGATGACATGCATATTGAAAAAGAAAGAAAAAATGATCATTGAGGCCGGCATGAAATTATTTTCCAGTAAAGGCTACAATACAACGTCTGTTCAGGAAATTGCGGATGAATGTCATATGTCAAAGGGTGCTTTTTATCTTTACTTTAAATCAAAGGAAGCCCTGCTCATTTCGATCTTGCATAACTATTACGATAAGGTATTTACCCGGATTCACGAGGTTCAAACAGAAGGTGGCACACCAAAAGAAGCCTATCGCAAACAGCTCACTGTCTATTACGATAATATTTTGCAGCAAAAGGATTTTATTAAAATGCAACTGAGCGATCGAGCCCTTCCATTGAATGAAGAAACGCAGCAGCTCGCTAAACAAATTAGGCTTGCAACGATCCAGCTGCACATTGATAACATTAAAAAGGTGTATGGTGACGCTGCTATTCCTTATATGGCGGATCTATGTTTAACCATCGAAGGCATGAGTCATGTTTATTTTGAGCTTGCGATTTTATATGATTTTCAGTTGGAAGCAGAAGAGCTTGCCACAACCATGATGCACCGCATTGATGATTTGATGAGCGGTATGATGAAGCGAAACGATCTTCCGCTCATTTCTGTTGACCAAGCGAGCGACTGGTTTGGTTCCATTTATGAACAGTCCTTTGACCCGCTGACAGAATCTCTATTAAAAGAATTAAGAGGGCTGGCAGAAGAACACTATGAAGTGAAAGACGAGTCTGATTTATTTGAAGCACTTGGCATTTTAGAAAATGAATTAAACAAGCAAAAACCAAGACAAGTCATTGTCAAAGGCATGCTTTACCAACTGAAATTATACGCGCCGCTTCAATCCATCTCTGAAGCACTCTTACGCACATCGAAAGAGGATCATTTATAAAACCCAGGGCAGTACCTGAGTGATGCTTGTGATAAATAATTAAAACCTTTTTCTGTCAGCGCGGGAAGTTTGTTGGCTTGAATTCTGTTTAGCAGGTCATCTACATATCTTTGAATCGCGATTTCCATCCTGCGTCCGCCTTTGATCAAGATATAACAAAAAAGCCGTTTCCTTAGAGTCATGCGAGATTACTGAAAAACACGTATACGTAGCATCGAATAAATCTTGTCTTTCACATTCTCATGAGAGATTCACATCAACCATTTAGTTCAAATAAGAAACCAGGGGGCATCTGCCCCTGGTTTCTTATTTCGCTTTCGGTGTCACCATTTCTTCTGGTTTCACAAACTGTTCAAACTGCTCTTCTGTTAGCAGTTCTAATTGAAGTGCTGCTTCTTTTAACGTTAATCCTTCTTTGTGAGCAAGCTTAGCAATTTTCGCTGCATTTTCATATCCGATGTGCGGGTTAAGTGCCGTCACAAGCATCAATGAATTTTTCAGGTTTTTCTCAATTGTTTCTAGGTTTGGTTCAATTCCGATGGCACACTTGTCATGGAATGAGTTCATGCCGTCAGCGAGTAACTCAACTGATTGCAGAAAGTTATAGATGATGACCGGCTTAAATACGTTAAGTTCAAAGTTTCCTTGGCTTGCAGCAAAACCGATCGTTGCATCATTCCCCATGATTTGCGCTGCAATCATTGTTAAAGCTTCACTTTGTGTTGGGTTGACTTTTCCAGGCATAATAGAGCTGCCCGGCTCATTTTCAGGAATCATCAATTCACCAATTCCGCAGCGAGGGCCACTTGCAAGCCATCTGACATCATTGGCAATTTTCATTAAATCAGCTGCAAGGGCTTTTAGGGCACCATGTGCATACGTAATTTCATCATGGCTTGTCAGTGCATGGAATTTGTTTGGTGAAGAATGAAAAGTTTGACTTGTTAACTTGCTGATCTCTTCAGCCACGTATTTGCCGAACTCAGGATGTGCGTTAATCCCTGTACCAACAGCAGTTCCGCCAATCGCAAGCTCTCTCATTTTGTCCGTTGATTCTAAAATCATTTCTTTTGAACGATCCAGCATGTAAACCCAGCCGCTAATCTCTTGGCCAACTGTAAGCGGTGTTGCATCTTGCAGGTGCGTACGACCGATTTTAACGATCTCTTGATGCGCTTTTGCTTTCTCATCAAATGTGGCTCTTAACTGGTCAATAGCAGGTACTAATTTTTTGTACACAGCTAAAACAGCTGCCACGTGCATAGCCGTTGGGAATGTATCGTTTGAGCTTTGACTTCGGTTTACGTCATCATTCGGATGAATGCTGAGTTCACTATTTTTATCTTTCAAGTAAGCAGTTGCTCTATTTGAAATGACTTCGTTTATGTTCATGTTACTTTGTGTTCCACTACCAGTTTGCCATACAACAAGCGGAAAATGCTCATCGTATTTTCCGCTGATAATATCATCACATACAACTGCAATGGCTTCTGCCTTTTCACTTTCAAGGTTACCAAGACGTTCGTTGGCAATGGCTGTGCTACGCTTCAAAATTGCAAACGCATTCACAACTTCCTTTGGCATTTTCTCAGAACCGATTTTGAAGTTTTCTTTGCTTCGTTGTGTTTGTGCACCCCAGAACTTGTCCTTTGGCACCTTAATTTCGCCCATTGTATCTTTTTCGATTCTAAATTCCGTCATTATGTATCCCTCCATAGCTTCTCATCACTCAACTCTATTCTATACAAAAAACGAAAATCCTTTAAGCGTTTTCAATTAAAATTTTATCTTTATTTTAATTTTAGTTCAATATAAACACGAACATCTTTCGAATATTTGTATTTTGGGTTCGTTTTTCCATAATCCTTTGACGTATACCTCACCTCATAATGCTTGTCAAACGACTGTAGAATACGGTCAATCTTTTCTTTTGTTCCTGCTAAACGAATTTGTGCCATCTTGTTTCCTCCACAACCCTATTCTTTCTTTTACCACAAAATAATGTAACAGAGAATATTGTTTTTTCAAGTAGGTAATGCTAAGAAAAAAATGTTGAGGCGGGTGATCCTTTTGAATCAGACTCCACTGAAAGAGCACTTATACGATAATCTCTCTGTTATTCTCCCGCAGTTAAAGGAAATGGACGATTTGATCCATGAGAAAAAAACGCTACCTCACGGACAGGTTGTTTATTATTTATACATTAAAGAAATGAACGAAACCAACCAGATTCAAACCTTCTTAAAGCTGCTGCTGCAAGACCATACCTCTCTTACAAAAGAGAAGCTAGAATCCAATTTATCCATGATGACAACCCGTTCGGTGAAGACCTCTGAAGAATTGATCGATGCGATTTTTCAAGGGCATTGTGTCGTTCTAATTAACGGATTTCAGCATGCTTATATTTTAGAAACGAACGGAACGAAGAAACGTAGTTTAGGGGAATCCACATCTGAAACAGTGGTCAGAGGGCCAAAAATTGGCTTTATTGAAGATGTAAACACGAACTTAGCTCTCGTGAGACAGCGCTTGAAAAACCCTGATCTCAAAACAGTAGACATGAAAATTGGGCAGGAAAAATACACCCAAGTGACCATTATGTACATTGATGGTATCGTTCAAGCTCCTGTTTTAAAAGAGGTGAAAAAACGTCTCAAACAAGTCACCATTGATGATATACAAGATTCTGGTGTTCTTGAGGAGCTCATTGAAGACAATGTGTATTCTCCTTTTCCGCAAATCCAAAACACAGAACGGCCAGATAAAGTTGCGTCTGCTTTAAACAATGGGCGAGTCGCCATTTTTGTCGATCATTCACCTTTTGTTCTAATTGTGCCTGCTTCCCTCGCGACGATCATGCAATCACCTGATGATTATTATGAAAGATGGATCGCTGCCTCCCTCATTCGTTTGCTACGTTTTACTTCCATTTTTCTTACATTGTTTTTATCAGCTATTTATATTGCACTTGTGTCCTTCCATCAAGGTCTTTTGCCCACAACGTTAGCCATTTCCATCTCAAGCACAAGGGAGAATGTCCCCTTTCCTCCTATTGTGGAGACACTCATCATGGAGATAACCATTGAGCTGTTACGGGAAGCTGGATTAAGGATGCCAAATCCGCTTGGTCAAACGATCGGACTTGTTGGAGGAGTCGTGATTGGACAGGCTGCCGTACAAGCTCATATTGTCAGCTCAATCATGGTGATTATCGTCAGTGTCATCGCACTTGCATCCTTTACCGTTCCTCAATACGGGATAGGCATGTCATTTCGCACGCTCCGCTTTGTGTCCATGTTTACTGCGGCTGCATTGGGTTTATACGGAGTTGTACTGTTCATGCTCGCACTACTGACACATTTGACTAGACAAAAAAGTTTTGGCACTCCATACTTCTCACCAGATTTTGTGTTCAGCTATAAAAACGAGGATAATTCCATCATTCGGTTGCCTTTGAAAAACCAGAAGAAAGGAGAACGACATGGTCAATCATAAAGAGTCGATCACAAGCTATCAGGCAAGTGCCATTATTACGAATACCACTCTAGGCGCAAGCATGATGATTCTGCCAAGATCAATGGCTCAGGCTGCGTCTACACCTGACGGCTGGATTGCACTCTTACTGATGAGTGCCATTTACATTGTGTTTATTTTTGCGAATGTGCTCATGATGAAAAAGGTTCCCTTCTCCTCTTATTATGATTATACAAACGAAGGGCTTGGGAAATGGATTGGCGCTCTTGCCAACCTTTTGATCATTATTTATTTTCTTGGCGTCGCCAGCTATCAAGTAAGGGCCATGTCGGAAATGGTGAAGTTCTTCCTGCTTCAAAACACGCCTGTAGTCGTGACAATGCTCAGCTTTATTTTAGTCGGTTTTTATCTTGTAGTTGGTGGGATTGGTGATATTGCCAGGCTATGTCCTTTTTTTCTCATTGTTACACTCATCATCTTATTTATTGCCTACGGACTCAGTGTACAAGAATTTAAGTTAGATAACCTCCGGCCAGTGTTAGGAGAGGGCTTATCTCCTGTCTTCAATTCCTTTAATGCTTCAGCCATTTCGTTTGTCGGCATTGAAATGATGTTGTTTATGCCTGCATATATGAACACTCAAAAACACACCTTTGCTTATGGTACAGTCGGATTTTTGATTCCTGCGATCATTTATATTTTCACCTATATTCTTGTAGTTGGTGCGCTGACTGTAAAAGAAACGGCTACATTAACTTGGCCGACCATTGCATTATTTCAATCATTTGATATTCAGGGGGTCTTTATTGAACGAATTGAATCCTTTCTGCTGATCGTATGGCTTATTCAGCTTTATACGAGCTTTGTAGGGTATACGTTTTTTGCTGCAATTGGGGTATCCAAGCTGACAAAGCTTCCTAAAAAAGTCGTCCTCGCCTTGATGGGAATTGTGATCTTCTCTGCCGCCATTTTTCCAAAGGATGTTGATATAGTGCGTGATTATCTGACTTATGTAAACAACCTATTTTTCCTTTTATTCGGCATACTCCCGTTTCTCTTATTCATTATTGTGTTTTTCAAAAGGAGGGGGAAAGCAACATGAAAAAGAAAGCGACTTTTGCTTTCCTGACGCTTATCCTATTAAGTGGATGCTGGGATAGTACAAATATCGAGGAGCTCAACATGGCGATTGGATTTGCTGTAGATAAGGGAGATAACGGACATAAACTAAAGCTGTCTATGCAAGTTCTCGTTCCTCAAAAAATTGATCAAGAAACGAGCATAAAAGACCCCACTGAAATCATTGAAACAAGCGGTGATTCTATGCACCAAATTTTTCGCACAACTGCCCAAAAAACTCACCGCATTTTCTCACATCAGCTAAGAGTTTATTTATTTTCTCAGGAGCTCATCAATGAGAATAATTTCGACTTGGTCATTAATCAATTCATTCGAGACAATGAAACACGAAGAGGAAGTCTTGTCTTTATGACTTCTGAAAAGCCTGGGGACATGCTAAAAATCAATGACGACGGGCAGCCAGCTTCATCCACTTTATACACCATTTCGGGAAATACAAAAACAACCATTCGCATGTTTAAGCCAGTCTCATTAGGAGATATTTCTTCTGCCATGCAAAACAACGTATCCTTTGCCCTTCCAAAAGTCAGTGTCGATAAAGGCAAATTAATATTGGAAGGTGCCTCTATTATTAAAAATAAACGATTTCTCACTAACATCTCTCCATTAGCAGTGCAGTCATATAACCTATTAACTGGGGACGCAAAGGGCGGAGTGATTGATTTTCAATATGATCAGAGCATCTATTCTTTTGAGATTTTTAAACTTAACCACAACATAAAGACTCATAAATCAGCCAGTGGCACATATCGATTTGATGTTTCAGTCGAGCTTGATGGAAGGTTGTCTGAGGACTGGAATGTACGTGAAAATTCATTTAATGAGAAATATCTCCAAGAGATTGAGGGGGTCGTGAAGCAGCGGTTAGAAAAGAACGTGAAAGATTTCATTGAGAAGTTACAGCACGAGATCAAAGCAGATATTTGTGGATTTTATCAAAAAGCGAATATCGCGTATCCGAATGATTTTCGAAAAGAAGCAAAGCATTGGGATGAGGTTTTTAGTGAATCGGACATTCAATACAAGGTAAATGTGAAAATCCGTGACTTCGGGACTAAGGGCGCAACACAATCCTTATAGAGTATGTTAAAATGGTAAGAAAAAAAGGGTGTCAATCATGAAACGAGCTTTACTTTTGGCCGGCATTCTATTTTTGATTTTAGGATTACTCCTCTTAATCGTAGTATTCATGCAATCAAAAGAAGATTTCTTCATTGAAGCCGACAGCTTTTCGAGCACATTTTTGATCGTGATTTATTATGGACAAACCCCTGCGATCCTTCTTATTGGAGGCGGTTTATTCGTCGGACTTTCACAGATCATTGATTTTCAGGAGAAAAAAGCGGCATTGGCAAAGGAGAGCGTAAAGCTATTATCCGAGATGAAGCAAACCCTGATAGACAAATCGGCCGAGGAGCAGGAGGCTTTTTCAGTTCCTGAGCTCCATCAACTATCCGAACGTCCGATCACAGGACAGAAGGACTAAAATTCCGCATGTTCTAGCAGCTTTCATTTGAAAGCTGTTTTTTTATTGAATCAGCTTATGACGATGTGCACACAGCCGCTTGTGTTCGATCTTTCTACGTCAAGCTTTGAAAGAATGTTGGTCATATTCGTCTTCACCGTTTTAATTGTAATAACTATTCCTCACCATGACCTTATTCAATTTCCCATCTGCAATCAGCTTCAATATTTCCATTTCTCTTGCTGTTAACGAATCCGGAGAATACCCATTTGCTTAATGACGGAGTTTATTCATGACCTTTCTAGCCACTTTTGATTCAATTCCCTTGGTTCTCCAATACTGGCAGACTTAATGGCATCAGCAATTTCTCCTGCCTTCGATATTAATAAGTAACTCAAAGCATCAGCCTCCATCACTGGATAGACTTTATCATCATCAATAAAGCTCGTCAGATCGATCATTTTGCCATCTTCATGCCTCCTTTCTTGCTCCTTGCTTTTACTATAGTCAAAATAGAAACCCGGCAAAACGTGTTACAGATTGATCTTTGATTGCGACCAGAGTCGTAACTTTGGTCAGGTTTGACTGCAACAAAAAAGCACTCTTGAAAAGTGCTTCCCTTATTTAGAACGAAACACATCTGCACTTCGTTCATATTCAACATCAGCTTCACCGAGCCGATGATTTACAATACGTGCAACTGCAAATAAATAGTCGGATAAACGGTTGACATATGTGAGCGTAACTGATGGAATCTCTCCCTGCTTCGCTAGCGTCACAATATGCCGCTCTGCTCTTCTGACCACTGTTCTCGCCACATGTAAGAAGGCAGCGCCTTGCTGGCCACCTGGTAAAATAAATTTGGTCAGCGGGGAGGCTTCCTCTACATACACGTCCATTCTTTGCTCAAGGAATGCCACAGATCCATCTGTTAATTTGCCTTCTTTCCTCGGTTTCACCGCTGCTAAATCACCACCGCAGTCAAACAGCTCATGCTGAATGACGATCAGCTCAGACAGAATATCTTGAAACAATTCACCATGCTGCTGTAAGCTTGCTTGTGCAAGTCCAATGAAGCTATTCGCCTCATCTAACGTACCGTACGCTTCTACCCTGATGTCATCTTTATCTGCTCTCCCGCCAATCAAGCCTGTTTGGCCTTGATCCCCGTTTTTTGTATAAAGTTTCATCGATTCTCCTCCTTGTGCATTGCTTTGTCCTTTTAGAATACCCTGAAATTGAAAATTTGTATTTATTTTACTATAAACACTGTGTTTTTAACATTCGGTCGATTTGAATGCTGAACCATGAACTAAACACAAAAAAGTGAACCTTCTGGTTACTTTTTAATTGCACCCAATGTATAAAGGAGACGTTGCGCTTTCTTCCGTAACCTTTCGTATAGAAGGGCATCAAGTCCCATTTCTTCTGCGTTGACAGCAGCGATACAAAGATGATGAATTGGGATGCTCCCCTCTTGTTGAATGATGTGCATCAACTGCCCCATCATCTGAACAGACGCTCCATCTGATAAAGATCCTTTCAGCACAAGCCAAATGGTTAGCTCTCCTTGCTGAAGCATCCCGTAAAGAGCTATATCATCTTCATCGTCTTCAGCGGCGTATTGCTTTTGTCCCTCAGATTTGCCGAAAAACAATATACCTTCAGCATCATCTAGTCTGTCATGAAGAGTCTCAGTTCCCGTTCCAAGTGACCTTTTCCAAAAGAAACCTCCATTTTTCTCGTGTGAGGATAGAATACGAAGCGGCTGATTGATGGAAAATGTCATTCCTTTTGAGCCATGCGTTCTCCAACCATCAGCTAATTTCACATTGGATGCTTTAGACATTGCAGCAGGCTCAATCATCAGCTGTGGGTTTGCTCGCAGTGGATGATTGAGCAGTGTGACATCAGTTTCGTACACCCGGTTGATCCGTTCAGTGGTCAAAACGTGATGCGGTTGTCCTAATATTTCAGCCTTTCCTTCATGAAGCAATAGCAACCGATCACAATACAAACTGGCAATGTTTACATCATGAAACACACCGATCACCGTTAATTTAGAGGAAGAGGTCTCTTCTTTAATTAAATCGAGCAACTCTTTTTGATAA
Source organism: Bacillus sp. FJAT-53060 (assembly GCF_037104745.1). NCBI lineage: Bacteria > Bacillati > Bacillota > Bacilli > Caryophanales > Bacillaceae > Bacillus > Bacillus sp. FJAT-53060. The sequence goes on along the minus strand of NZ_JBAWSW010000015.1, from coordinate 30,693 downwards.
GCTAAATCAAGAAAACTGGTTGGCTCATCTAGCAATAAATATTCAGGCTGCTGAGCTAATGCCTGGGCTAAATATACTCGCTGCTGTTCTCCTCCGCTTAACTCATGAATGGATTGATCTTTAAATTGAACGACATCCGTTTGTTCCATCACTCTGCTTACGACTTGCTCATCTTCTTTCATGACAGATTGCAGCCATCCTTTCTGATAAGGATAACGTCCAAACTGAATGGTTTCCTCCACTGTAAATGAGAAGGCTTGGTCGGTTTTCTGTGGAAGAACAGCAAGTTTTTGCGCAAGTACCTTTGGCCGGTATGATTGAATCGAGCAACCGCTGAGGCATACTTGACCGCTCTTAGGCGCTAAAATACCTGCTATCATTTTGAGCAGGGTCGTCTTTCCGCTCCCATTTGGTCCCAGTATACCGAGAAATTCTCCTTTCTTCACCTCAAAACTGATGCCACGAATGACCTCTTTCTCACCATAGCCACCTTTGACTTCCTTCACTTGAATCATAGATGCGTCCCCCCTCTATATCTGCGAATGAGGATGATCCCAAATACAGGTGCACCAATTAACGCAGTAATGATACCAATAGGCAATTCCGTCGGCTCAATGATTGTACGGGATAACACATCTGCTATGACGAGAAAGGAAGCGCCGTTCATCATAGATAAAGGCAGCAGATGCCGGTGATCCGTGATGGCTAAAAGGCGGATAAAATGCGGGATCACAAGTCCCACAAATCCAATCGTCCCTGACACCGCTACCGCACTGCCAGTCAGGATCGAACCAGCAAGCAGTACAATATATTTGCTCCTTTTCACATGTACACCTAATAGCTTTGCCTTCTCTTCGCCATACGTCATCACATTCAAATCTCGCCCCATCAGCATCAGTGCAAAGGTACCAATGAGGAAGAAAGGGAGAAAAAGAGCGATATAACGCCAGCCCCTCATGGACACACTGCCAAGAAGCCAATGAATAATCTCTTTTAGGTCATCACCCGTTAAAGCAATCATTAATGAAATGAGTGCTCCCAAAAAAGAGCTGAAAATCACACCCGTCAAGATTAAAGAGGAGATGCTCATCCCCCGATGAACAAGACGTGCGAAAAAGAGGACTAGACATAGTGTCACAAGCGCTGTTGTCATACTGAAAAAAGGCAGTGTAAAACTGCCCAACAAGGGGAGCTGCAAGCTAAAAAATAAAGTCGCTACGGCTCCAACAGATGCCCCTTGAGATACTCCTAGTGTATAAGGATCAGCGAGGGGATTTTTTAATAAACCTTGAAAGGCAGCACCAGATGACGCCAGCGCTGCTCCTACTAATGCCGCTAATATCACTCTCGGCAGCCGGATATTCATCATAATATTGCGATCAATAGAATCAATGGTTCCGACCTGCACTCCAAATAGTTCATGAACAAATATACGAAGAATAGAAGGAATGGGAATCCCTAAGCTACCAAATGAGATTCCCATTCCAATGCTCACCACAAGAAGTAAAACACTGAATGCGTAAGCGATAATGAATTTATTTGAACGTGTCAGGATAGATACTTTTCGCAAGATCCTCGACTCCTTCAACCAATCTCGGTCCCGGTCTTGATGCGAAATCCGTATTCAATTGAAAGACTTGTTTTTCTTTTACTGCTTTAATCGCATTCCAACCATCTCTTTTTTTCAGATCAGCTAAGCTTGAACCATCAATTGTGACAATGACATCAGGATTTCGTTTGATAATTGACTCTTCTGTCATTTGTACCCAGCCAGTTTGGTCGCCGGCTGCATTTTTTGCATGAATGAATGAAAGCATTTCGTCCATAAATGTTTTTTTACCTGTTGTATAGATTTCAGGAGCACCTGACACTTCAACAAAGACTGTTTTTTGTTTGTCTTTGGAAATCGCCTCTGCTTGTTTTTTGAGGTCGTTCAGTTTTGATTTCATCTCGTCTACAAGCTTCGCGGATGCCTCTTTCACTCCGGTTGCTTCACCGATCATATGAATAGACTTGTAAACATCCTTGAAGGAGGTTGCATCATTTACAGTCAGCACTTGAATACCTGCATCTTCAAGCTGTTTAAATCCATCTTTTGCCCCCAGTTGTGATGCATGTGCTAATACGAGGTCAGGCTTTAAGGAAATGACCTTCTCTACATTGAATTCAAGTCCACCTATCTTCTCAACCTTTTCTACTTCCTTTGGATAATTGTCAAAATCTGATCTTCCAACGATTTTATCTTCAAGGCCAAGCGCATAGGCAACCTCTGTATTACTTGGAATTAAAGAAACAATCCTTTCAGGCTGTTCTTTAATTTGGACTGTTTTACCAGCTGCATCTTTAATTGATACAGGAAATGCCGCAGTTGCTGTCTCTTTATTTTCAGAACCCGTTGCTTTGTGATCTGTTTCCGCACCTGCACATCCTGCTAAAACACCCATCACAAGCAAAAACGATAGCCAAATGGCTGTTAACTTCTTCATGAATAAACCCCCTGCTTTATGTACTGCTTGACAGAATCTCCTCCGTCAATTCTTTTCTAATTTCGGGAATATTATACTACAGTGCATATAGGTTGTATATGTTCACCTGTAGGCGCTAATTATTGCACCTTTTTGACTGAATCTCTGATCATCAGCTCTGTGTGTACATACATTTTTTCCATATGATCTTCTTGCACTTCACCATTTATGACTGAAAGGATGGCTTCTGCACCAAGTGCGCACATTTTTTCGATCGGCTTTTTCACCGTTGTCAGTGCAGGCGTGGTATAGGATGAAAATGCAATATCATCGAAACCGATGATGGAGATATCACCTGGACACGTTTTGCCTTTTGCCAACAAAGCATTCATCGCACCAATGGCCATGTCATCGTTTGAGCAAAAAAGCGCTGTTGGTGGATAATCAAGAGTCAGCAAAGCTTCCATTGATTCATAGCCGCTTTTCATGTGATAGTCTCCTTTGAACATATATTCTTTCTTCATTGGCACATGATGATCAATTAATGCTTGTAGAAAACCATCATTTCTTTCCTGAGTCGATTTAAAGCCTTCTTTCCCTTCAATGATGGCGATCTTTTCATGACCTTGCTGAATAAAATAGTGCGCCGCTTGGTATGCACCTTGACTATCATTAGCTAATATATTCATCACTTCTTTACTTTCCACACGGCGATTTAGCACAATGATGGGAATGCCCTGTTTTTTTACATGGTGGATAAACGCTTCATCGTGCTCGCTTTGGCTCATGAGCAAAATGCCATCATAGCGTTGTTTATGAATGGTTGTGTACTCGTGAAGGTCAGCAATTTCTTTTACAAATAGATTATAGTGCTCTGTCATCACACTGTTGACACCTTTTAACGCATCCACGAAGAAACTTGAGGACGTGCCTTCTGTTAAACTCGTAAAAAACAGACCGATTGTATAGGATTTTTGTGATACAAGGCCTCTAGCATGGACATTCGGTGAATAATTCAGGTGTTTTGCAATCGACAAAATCTTTTGTTTTGTTTTTTCTTTAATAAAAGGACTGTTATTTAAAGCCCTTGATACCGTGGTATGAGAGACGTTTGCCAATTTTGCTATGTCTTTAATTGTGACTGTCATGCTATTCCGCCTTTTATAATTTTTTACCATCTTATCATAAAACCGCTTTCATTTTCCTGTCTTTTTCTGCATGTAATCTTGCTTTGATGCTGTAGCTGCTTTGCACGTTCAAATTGAAATAATGAAAAAAGATTTGTTCACGTTAACATTTTTAATCTTTTACAAAAATGATTCAATTCTAAAATAGGAAAAAACGATCTCCATTAGAAAAGAAAATCGTTTTTTGACTATTTTACAGATGATAATTTTTTTAGGATAATCGCAATAGTTGTTCCTACACCTAGATCACTTTCAACTTGAATATCTCCGTCATGCAGTAAGACGAGCTCTTTAGCAATCGCCAGCCCGAGTCCTGTTCCATTCGTTGGATCATTCGTATTTGTCCCTCTGTAGTAACGGTTAAATAAGTGATCAACAGTTTCTTGTGCCATTCCGCGTCCTTTGTCTTTCATTTCGATCCGAACTTCCTCATTTGTTTCAGATAAGGTAGCTGTAATATGAGTTCCTTTCTGGTTATGCTTGACAGCATTCGCTAGCAGGTTCTCAATTACTCGTCTAAACCAAGCTTTGTCAATCTCAAACATGACTCCATCTGTTTGATCTTCAAAAGATGACGGATAATCTTCCGAAAATGAGCTTCTTGAAAACTCGTCCATAATAGACGCTAAAAATTCACCAAGTTCGACAGGTTTTCGATTAATAGGTAATGCGCCATTTTTCAATCGATACGTAAGGTTTAAGTCCTCTATTAAGGTCGACATGTATTCTGATTTCTCACGAATGACCTGTCCCATTTCCATGACTTCTTCTTTGGACCATTGGTATTGATTAGATTCAAGCATCATTCCATAGCCGTAAATCGTACTAAGAGGCGTTTTCAAATCATGAGACAATCCTGCAATCCATTCTTCCCTTGTGATTTGAATTTTCCTACGGTTTGCTTCATTCTCTTTTAGTGTATGCGTGAGCTGATCCATTGTTTTTAGGATATCTTCAAACAACCGGTATTCTCGCTTAATACGGCCTTTTTTATTTTTACTGACTGGAATCCCTTTTCTGTTTGTTGGTTCCTGTAATTTATTTCTTGATAAAAAAATCAGCCAGCGAATAATGTGATAGATCGGTAGCCCATATCGATAAGAGTACCATAATGTCATAACGATAATAATAGTGAGGGCAAGACCCGCAATCAGAATGGTCGTATATTGGTTTAAAGCCTCTGTCTCTCTATCATAAAGCTCGTCTGGGCTGTATACTTTATTTGGCACAGACACGATTATGTAGAGATGTTTATTCACTTTGATGTAAGAGAGGTCACTTCTAAACTCCCAAGGCTTCGATTGGTACTTTAGCAGTTCAACATCCGTTACGTTATTTTTCAAATCGTTTTTCGCAAGGATGCCTTTTAGATATTTTCCTTCTTCATTGAATAGATGCACCGATCCATTCATTCTTTTCAAAAATTCTTTCGTTTCAACCGAATATTGAGATAGTGCATCCAGATTTTTCTCGTGCTGCTTGAGATAATTAGCTACCTTTGTACTGTTCGTTTTAAACCCATATAACACGATAAAGCTTTCTTGATCAATCTCAATTGGCCAGAAGTACATCTTGTAATCTTTAAATTGTCTTTTTTCAAAAATCCTGATCATTTCATCCTTTTGATAGGATGTTGGAATATTTTTAGGGAGGTGATAGCTATATACATTGTGTTTTTTTGAATCGATCACTTGGAACCAGCCGTCACGTTTTTTCACTGCTTGTTTGAGCTGATCATCGGCTTCCATTTTTCCATCCTCGTTAAAATAAAGCCAGCTCATGAGTGTATCTCCATCGGCCTTTGTTAAACCGGTTTCAGTCATATTCTCATAGTGTTTTTTATAATATAGATTCTCAGAGAACGTATTCCCGATCACCAGAATCGCAATGACAATAAACATCTGTCCGACAAAGTGAAAGAAAAGTTTTGTTCGTAAATTCATGAATTAATTCAGAACCTTCACAGGATGTGGAATAAATTTATATCCCATACCACGAATCGTTACAATGTATTCAGGCTGACTAGGATCTAATTCTATCTTTTCTCTCAGCTTTCGAATATGAACCATGACGGTGTTGTTATCACCATATGATGGGACGCCCCATACTTTCTCGTAGATTTGATCTTTTGAAAGGACCACATTCGGATGATCACAAAAGTACTTCAGCAAAGATAGAAGTTGAGCAGAGCATGCCGTCACCTCTCCTCTCACTTTCAATTCAGCTGCATGAGGATGATATGAGAAATGGGCATATTCATATTGGTTGTGAGCCTCTTCTTGCTCCTCCTGTAAGGAGATATATGTTCGGTTTAAGTGAGCCTTAATTCGGGCCACTAGCTCTAACGGATTAAATGGCTTTGTGATGTAATCGTCTGCCCCTTGTGCAAAGCCGGTCAGTTTATCTACATCGGACGTTCTTGCAGTTAAATAGAAAATGGGCGCTTTCGTATATATTCTCATTTCAGGAAGAACGTCAAAGCCAGACTTACCGGGCATCATCACATCTAAAATTAAGAGATGGATGTCTTCGTTTTTGACCACATCTAATGCTTCATTTGCATGGTAGGCTTTATAAATATGCTGAAATCCTTCTTTTTTTAATACGCGTTCAACCATTTTTACAATTGCTTCTTCATCATCTGCAATCAATATTTTTGCTGTTTCCACGCATCCCTTTCCTTTCTAGATATGTTCTCTAACCGTATATTACCATTGTCTAAAGTAAAAAAGTACCTCTTTTCTCCATAAAAGCGAAAAAATATCAACTAAAGAATATGGTATTACTAGGAATCTCGTAAAACAACTCGGTATATATACCGAAGAAGAAACAAAAGAAATCAAGGTCAGTACAACTGACCCATAGAGTGGCTACTATGTTAAGGATGAACGTGAAAAATCATTTACTTATTCATTTCACACCAATTTTTGAGAAACACATCTTCTTTATTCTGTTCCTTTAGCAAATCTTTTTGACATGAATGGATAAAGCAAAATACCAACTAAGAACAGGCCAATTCCGAGACCGAATGTTTTCAAATCAGCTGTCCCTGAAATAATGACCCAAGCAGAATATCCAATAGCAACAAGTGCAATGATGCCGTCTCTTGTTCGATTTCCTTTTTGGAGATCATACGTGTCGCCTTGTATGATGATCTTAAAGCTGTAGATCGATGACACGATATACGGAATGAGATATGCAAGTGTTGCTGATGTTGTTAAAAAGGTAAAAGCCTCATTAATTGTTCTTGACATCACTGAGAAAATAAACAGCTGTGACATAATATTTGTGACAGTCAAGGCGAAGGCAGGGCTCCCCTTTTTGTTTGTTTTTGCAAACACTGCTGGGAAATCACCAGCCTTTGCTGCTTGATAGGGTACTTCTGAACCGAGTAAGATCCAGCCAAGCATCGACCCAAATAAACAAATGATCGCAAGCATTGCCATGACAATTCCACCAGCTGGCCCAATAATCAACTGAAGCACGTCTACGAATGGTTTGTCTGAGCCTTGTAATTGATCGTGTGGCAACACGCCCATTGTAATCAGTGTGATAATCATGTAGATGGATAGTGCAATTAAAAGCCCTGTAATCGTCGCACGTTTGACATCACGCTGCGAGGACGCTCTTCCTGATAAAATAACAGCAGATTCGATTCCAATAAATGCCCATAGTGTAGAAATGGCCGCATGATGTATTTGACCCCCAAGTCCGAGCACCTCTTGGCCCCCTGATGCAACCGGGAAGTAATAATATTCAAATAATGTCATTTGGAAGGCAAATAAGCCTCCTACAATAAAAAGGACGAAGCCAAACACCTTTGAAAAGGTCGTAATAAAGTTTAATTTACTTGCTACACTTAAGCTTGTGATTAAAATAGTATGAGTTCCCCATAGAAGGATGGTACATACGATAAAAGTCGTGAGCTGACCAAGTGTGATCGCTTCTTTCCCAAAGGTAAAGATCACCGTTTTTACGGTTAAAATAGGGAAAAAGGTTGTTAAATAACCAGCAAGGCTTGTAATAATAGCGACATTACTAATCCAGCTCGCCACCCAATATCCCCAAACCATTGTAAAACCGGCAGCTTTTCCTTTTTTCGGATCTTTAAAAAGCGCCCTTGCATAACTTTGTGGTCCAGCCTTCAGATGCGGCTTATGAATGGACAAATGCCCAAATACAAGTGCAATCATCAGCACTCCGCCACCTGTGACAAGCCATGCCATCGTCACACCTAATGGACTCGCATGCTGAGCAAGCGTACTTGGCAGCATAAAGATGCCTGAACCTACCATATTTCCGACGACAAACGCCGTCAATAACCAAAAACCCCATTTTTTTGTCTGTTCCATTTCCGCACCTCCGTTTTATTCACTTTGGACCAGACCCGGCAGTATCTTCATCGATATATCTGTGAAGCAATGACTTACATTCTTTATGTTCAATAGGGTCACTTTTTTGTTAACAGCATACCCTTTTCTTTGTCCCGCAGAACATAAAAAAAGCCTGAACAAAAGTCCATGCTTTTCAAAACATACACCTTGATCTCCGGATAGCCCTCCACGCTTTAAAGACGTGGCAGTCCTGCATTTATTCAATGCAGACCCAGCATAAAGAAAGTTGGAGCTCTCTCTACACTTCGGCGCTGATGCCTTTTTTCTCATGATCGTTGATTCCATCTCTCCTATGAGTGACTCATCATCCGCGCAACCTCTACCTCACTGAGACATAGCGTGAGGATTTCTATTCATTTTTTACTACACGAAGGTTATCAAACATTCTTACATCTGTCAAAGGGAAAATCATAAAAAGAGCAGAGAACCGTTTCTCGTTTTCTCTGCCCTTTGATTGCTTATTGATGGTTGTTTTTCTTCTTTTGTACAGCTTCCTGAAGCGGATCACCTGCTAGTTCTTTACTGGCTTCTTCTAACAGCTGGTCTACCTGCTGATGGTTTTTCTCACTTTTCGCCTTTTTATCCTTTTGAAAAAATGACATCGCTACTTCCCCCCTTCTCATAAAATGCCTTTACCTGTGTAATTTGTGCTACAGCATTCATCATTATACAAGGGGCTAAGCTCATTCATCATAAAAGGTCTTTCTCTTTTTTTTCAAATAATGGAGAAAGGTCACTGTTTTTTCCTTTTTTCTTTAGAAATAAGCCTTGCTGAATGAATTCACCCTTGATATAGTGAGTACTTGAACCAAAGATAGAACAGGAGTACGCATCATGACAGGAAAAACACATATTATGGGCGGAATTGCAGCCTCAACAGCCGCCGCCTACTATTACGGATTTGACCCAGTCGCTATGGCTGCTGCTGGATCAGCAGGTGCCCTCATCCCAGATCTTTGTCATACGAAAAGTAAAATCGGGAGGAAATTCCCACTCCTTTCGACACTGATTAGTAGTGTTTTCGGTCATCGCACCTTTACGCACAGTTTATTATTTCTGCTGATCATTTATTTTGTTGCGACAACATACATACCAAATGACAGTCTTAGCATCGGTTTACTTGTTGGAATGGCGAGCCACCTTATTCTTGATGCAGGAACAGTGAACGGTATTAAATTTTTATTTCCAGCTACAATTAAAGTCCGTCTTCCCTTTTATGTCAAAACAGGCAGCACAGGTGAACAAGTCGTACTAGCTGCCCTCACCATTGTCACCTGCTATTACATCGCCGTCATTTGCGGAATGTCTATCCCCTTTCAGTTCTAGGAGAAGGAAAAAGAGTTTTTTAAAAAAGAAAGGATATGAATTGATCATTCCTCATTTTTTTAGTAGGTTTAAAATAAGTGTTTTACGCGGCTGAATAAAGAATGATGAGGAGCTACATAAATGAAAACGTTTTTCAAAAATCACTGGTTTTTAGTGTACTCCATCCTCTTCATGTGGATGAAAACATACATCATTTATCAATTCGGATTTCATATACGAACAGCGAATCTGTTTCACGAATGGGTGCTTTTGATGAATCCACTTAGCTTTTTGCTCCCTTTGTTTGGGATTGTTCTTTTTTTAAATGAAACGAAACAAAAGGTTTTTTTATTCACCACAAATTTTATTTTGACGGCAATTTTGATATCAAATACGATCTTTTACGGATTTTATATTGATTTTATTACCATCCCAGTCTTATTTCAGGCAAAGAATATGGGGGATATGGGCAGTAGTATGACTGAATTGTTCCACCCGCTTTTTGTCCTGATGCTCATTGATTTCGTGGTACTGGCTTGGCTGTTAAAGCGTAAACCGTTATCACCAAAAGCATCATTTAAGACAATTAAAACGTATTATGCAGTTTGCTGTAGCTTCCTAATATTCCATGTCAGTGCAGCCGTGTTGGATCACCCTCGATTTCTGACAAGCTCTCATGATCGAGAAGTCCTTGTACGAAACCTTGGTCTTTTTCAATTCCATCTTTATGATGGTGCTGCTCAAACGGCTCGTATTGGGCAAAAAGCCTTCGCAGATGAAGATACACTTTCAACAGTGGAAAACTACACAAAGGCTGACTACAGTGCACCAAACGAAGACTACTTTGGACTTGCTAAAGGCAAGAACGTCGTTTTCATTTCACTTGAATCAACGCAGCAATTTGTCATTGACCAAAAGGTAAACGGACAATACATCACACCATTTTTAAATCAACTCGCTAAGAAGAGCTTTTACTTTGATGAGTTTTATCAGCAGACAGAGCAAGGAAAGACGTCGGACTCAGAGTTTATTGTCGCAAATTCACTCTATCCATCTAGCAGCGGCGCTGTCTTTTTCACAGCGAGTGACAACGAATATGACACGTTATACAAGCAATTGAAAACAGAGAACTATCAAACCGTCCAATTTCATGCCAATAACAAGACGTTTTGGAATCGTGATGTGATGTATGAATCTCTTGGAATTGACCGCTTTTATGATGTCGATTCATTTGATGTCAATGAACAGAATTCGACTGGCTGGGGCTTAAAGGATATCGACTTTTTTGATCAATCCATTGATTATTTAAAAAAGTTGAAGACTCCTTATTACAGCACATTCATTACCCTGACCAATCACTTTCCGTTTGAAATTGACCAAAAGGATCAGTTTATCGATGAATATGATTCGTCTAGCTCCATTTTAAACCGCTATGTGACAACCGTCCGTTATCAAGATGAAGCCATTAAGACATTTTTTGACCGCATGAAAGAAGAAGGACTGTATGAAAATACAATGTTTGTCCTCATGGGTGATCATTATGGCATTTCAGAGGCACATCATGAGGCGATGGCCGAGCTGCTCGAGCAGGATGAAATCACACCGTTTGATGCTGTCAAACTACAGCGGGTACCATTTTTAATCTACATTCCTGGTATCACGGATCAAGCACCACAGAAAATATCTGAAACAGCCGGCCAAATGGATGTGAAACCGACACTCCTCCATTTGCTTGGTATTGAGTCCAAGGATGCCATTCAATTTGGAAATGACTTATTTTCTAACGAACGTACGCCTTTCGCTGTTCTGAGAAATGGGAATTTTATTACTGATGATTATCTCTATACAAAAAACACTTGCTATAACCAAAAAACGAAAGAACCTGTTGAACAAGAGGAAGTATGTCAGCCTTATATTGAGAAAGCCAATAAAGAGCTGTCCTTATCGGATAAAGTGATCAATGGGAATTTACTTCGTTTTTATCAGCATTAAAGCTGCCATCTGGCGGCTTTTTCTCTTCTCTTTTACTGAAAACCTATGAATGGTCAAATAAGTTTGATTATAATAAGGAATACACATGATATTGAATGATAAGAGGTGGGAACATGAAGTATCTATTCTTAGCTTTCGTCACGATCTGTTTGCTCCTGACTGGGTGTCAAACTGAGATGGAGTCATCAGATACAAGCAAAAAGACGGAGTTGGTGATTTCAGCGGCTGCAAGCCTGCAGGATGCACTAAAAGAAATTGAATCCACCTTCAACGATCAACATCCGAACGTAACATTAACGAATAATTTCGGATCATCAGGCGCACTGAAGCAGCAAATCGCTCAAGGGGCAAAAGTGGATCTCTTTTTTTCTGCGGCTGAAGAGCCTTTTGATGAACTTGTCCAATCCGGAGATATCGATCAGGATCATATAAAGGATGTCATACAAAATGAGCTTGTCCTCATTGTGCCAAAAGAAGACTCTTCTTCTATCAAAACCTTTCTCGACGTCCAGCATTTAAAAGGAAAAATCGCTCTTGGTACACCTGAATCAGTTCCTGCTGGTACACACGGAAAAGAGATTTTCACGAAGCTGAACATATGGGATCAAGTAAAAAAGAACGCTGTCTATGGCAAGGATGTACGTCAAGTCCTAAGCTACGTAGAAACAGGGAATGTAAAAGCAGGTGTTGTGTATAAGACTGACGCCCTTGTGTCCAAAAAAGTAAAGATTGTGGATGAGGCAAATCCGGACATGCATTCCCCCATCATTTATCCTGTAGGACTCGTAAAAGAGACGGTACACTTAGAGGAAGCCAAGACATTTTTTCAATACCTACAATCAGATACAGCCGCATCGATTTTTAAAAAGTACGGCTTTCAAGTGAAGTAATGCCGATGCTGACCGAAGAATTTCTGTCTCCAATATGGCTGTCCGTTCAAGTTGCCGTCGTCAGCGGGCTATTGGCTACTCTTTTTGGAACATCCATTGGCTTTTGGATGGCGCGAACATCTTTTAAGGGAAAAATGATCATTGAAACGCTTCTCATGATGCCTCTTGTCCTTCCGCCAACGGTCGTAGGATTTTTATTGCTTGTTCTGTTCGGAAAACACAGTGTGATTGGAAGCGCCATTGAATGGATCTTCCATCAGCCTGTCATCTTCACATGGTGGGCGGCGGTCATTGCATCGACGGTTGTGGCATTCCCGCTCATGTATCAATCAGCAAAAGCTGGATTTTCGACGATTGAGTCAGACATAGAGGGTGCTGCAAAAGTAGACGGTGCTCATTCATTCCAAGTCTTTGCCTATATCACCGTGCCGCTCGCCTTACCTTCCCTTCTTTCTGGTGCGATCTTGAGCTTTGCGAGAGCCCTTGGAGAATTTGGGGCGACCTTAATGTTTGCCGGCAATATCCCAGGGAAAACCCAAACACTCCCAACGGCAATCTATGTGGCCATTGATTCTGGACGAATAGAGCTTGCATGGACTTGGACGATTTGTATTGTGATCCTGTCATTTATTATGCTGCTGGCTGTACGCCGAAGCAGCACATAAAAAATCCCCCTATGTGAGAATAGGGGGGATTTATACCACATATTTACTTTGCCTTTTTACCACAGTATAAGTCAGGATTGATAAACAAGATGATAAGCAAAGAAATGCAGATCAGAATTGCAGTCACACTAATGGGAATAGGTACAAATAATTGATAGTTTCCTTTAAAAGAAAAGAGATGCAAAGCTAAGTTTGCGATCATATTTTTCAAATCAAAGACACCTAAGTTAGGGATCAATAAAAAATAGACCATATAGATAACCACAGATAATATAAAACTTCGACATAAACTACCTAAATAAAAAACAATTGTACTAAATAACCATCTGATACATACAACAAACATCAATTGAAGCAGGATAGAATGTTCAGTACGATCTTGATATGTAAACAACTGAACAGATATATTATGTGATATGACAGAATAAAATAGATGACTAGCCATATACGAAATGAAACAGATAATAGGAATAAAGAATAGAATGATCACATACAGAGACAGTTGCTTTGAAAATAAAACATCGTTCCACTGATATTGAACCGCTTTTATTTTCATCGTTTTATGTTTGATGTCATATGTTGTTAAATAAATTGCATATAAACCAAATGCAAGAGGATAAACCTCATCCATTCTTCTCCATGATGAAATTTACCTTTTGATGTTTAATTTGAAAATGTAAATCTTCAAAAACAGGCTGCTGTCGATATGACTTTGTGAGTCCCTTTACATGGATCATTTCCAAAACCCCTCTTGGTATTTTTTGAGATTATCTATAATATTTAAACAGCGCTACTTTGATTTGTAAATAGTTCTCCATCCTTTTTTTACAATTGATAAATTACCACAAATTGTGTTTTTGCACCACCTATTTTCAATGATTTTTAAGAATTATACACTTTTTTTAACACTTACTGACAATCGTTTGATTTATAGCAACAAAAAACACCTTTCAATAATCCCAGAAGTGTATCACTCAAGCCCTATCGAAAGGTGTTATAAAGTTCATTCTATTTTGTTATGATTCAAACCCAACCGTCATCGTCTCTGGATTCGAGCCGACGCGCTCATTATTATTTAATGCATTGATTTTTTCCATGTCTTCTTGAGAAAGCTCGAAGTCAAAAATGTCTGCATTTTGTTTAATGCGTTCTTCATTGATTGATTTTGGAATTGTGACGACGCCGCTTTGCAGATCCCAGCGCAAGATCACTTGTGCGACAGATTTATTGTAGCGTGAAGCAATGTCCTTCAATACGTCATGATCTAACAGCTTCCCTTGCATCAGTGGAGACCATGCTTCAATTTGAATGCCTTTTTCTTTTGCGTATTGACGTAATTCGGCAAGTGTCAGTTTCGGATGAAACTCCACTTGGTTCACGGCTGGGACAACCTCAGCATCTTTTAACAGCTCTTCTAAATGCTGAACATAGAAGTTACTGACGCCAATGGCTCTTACTTTTCCATCTTTATACAGATTCTCAAGCGCACGCCAAGTTTCTTTAAATGTATCAGCATTAGGTCCAGGCCAATGAATTAAATAGAGGTCTAAGTAATCAAGACCCAATCGGTTTAAGCTTGCGTCAAACGCCGCCAGCGCTTTATCATAGCCTTGATCTGTGTTCCATACTTTAGACGTAATAAATAAGTCTTCTCGTTTCACACCAGATTCTTTAATCGCTTTTCCTACGCCTGTCTCATTTTTATAAACAGCTGCCGTATCAATGCTGCGATATCCATTTCTTATGGCTGCTTTCACGGCATCTACCACTTGATTGCCGTCCTCCACTTTGAATACACCTAAACCAAACCAAGGCATTTCCACTCCGTTATTTAGTGTTACGGTATCATTCAAGCTTTTGACCATTTTAACAACCACCTTTTTCCAAGATTCTATCTTTTTCATTATCTCATGTTACGCTTTAAAACTCTATTAATAGGCGTTTCTCTTCTCTTCGATTGCCAAAAGCAACGCCCCTGTCATGCCTGCCTTGTCTTTAAGTCTAGTAGAGAAAATGTATGTATCAAGCAGCAGCGTCAACACCAGCTTCAGCCGAGGTCGCCAAAAAAACTGAATATCTCAATTCAGCCAAATGACAAGATTTTCATTCAACACGAAAATACCAACATTTGCTGAAAAAATAACAGCAAAAAAAGAGAGCGATATCGCCTCTTTGTTTTTACCCTTTATTTAAAAAATAGGATCTAGCAGGAAGCTGCCATTTGAATAGATAAGAGCACACTCGGCACGTGACAAGAATGAGAAATAAAAGATACAGGCTCATCTCCCCTTGAGCTAATCCAAGCCCAACGAATAAACCGCCAAGTGCTGCCCATACTGCATAAATCTCCGCTTTTAGAACGAGTGGTTTGCGCCCTGCCAAAAGATCACGGACAATTCCGCCACCGCTCCCAGTCAAAATGGCTGCCACAATGACCGCACTTAGCGGAAGCTCTCTTTGCACAGCAAATAAGGCTCCTTGAATTGCAAAGGCTGCTAAGCCAATCGCATCTGAGAAATTTCCCCATGTGCTCCAATGCTTTAGCAAGAGCTTTGGAAAAAGAAACACAATTGTAATCGACACAAGGGCAATGGTAAACATCTTCCCCTGTGACCATAAAGCCGATACTGGAAGACCGATTAATATATTTCGAATCGCTCCCCCGCCAAATGCCGTTACAATTCCCAAAATGTACACACCAAGAATATCGTACTCTTCCTCCATTGCCACAATAGCGCCACTAATGGCGAATGCGACAATGCCAATGATACTTAAGACTTCCCATGCCATTTTTCGCTTATCTCCTTACCATTGTCTGATCATCTAGCACTCCACCCTTAATGTATATCTGACACAGGCGAAAAGCAATACAAATTTTCTTTGAATTTTATCTTTTTGCGAAAATAAAAAATAGCCTACTTTTCAAGCAGGCTTGTTAATCTTCTTTTGCATTTAATAATAGCATACTGATGATGATAAGAATAAATGCAATAAGTGCTAATAATGGAATGGTGATAAAACCAAACCAATTCAAATAATCAAAGGAACAAGGAATTCCGCTCAGACAAGGGCGAATGGATGCAAAGCCCGGTATCTTTTGTTCCATATAATGATAGATAGAAAAACAAGCACCAATCATGGTTAAAGGAAGAACGTAATATTTCACTTTGACATCGCCACGGAATGTAGCAATTCCAAGTAAAAGCACAAGGGGATACATGAAAATGCGCTGAAACCAGCATAGGTCGCATGGGATAAACTTTTTCACTTCACTTAAATACAGGCTGCTCATTGTAGCAACGATGGAAACGATCCATGCGCTGTATAAGTAAACAAGCTTATTCTTCATGATTTTTTTCCTTTAAGCTCTTGATAGATTAATTCTTTAATTTCGTCATAGTCATAAAAGTTTTGTACTTGTTTATTGTTAATGAAAACAGTTGGTGTTGCGTTCACTTTGAACTGATTGACCAATTGATCATCCGTGTTCAACTGAGATTGATACGTTTTCTTTGACAAGTTTTCTTTTAGCTTGTCCGTATTGATTTTTGTTGTCTTTTTCGCTAATTCAGTGAGCTTAGCAGGCGTTACCCATTCCGCATCACTATTTGGCTGTGCATCATAGACAGCTGCATGAAATGCCCAGAAGTTTTTTGGGTCTTCTTTCCACACCTCTTCAGAAGCGAGTGCTGCTAACACCGCACCGTCTCCATGAACAGGCAGTGGCAAGTTAATAAATGAAAATGAGGCATCGCCTTTATCTATGTAGTCTGCTTTCAGCTTTGGGACAATGTCTCTTTCAAATGATTTACATGTTGGACACTTATAGTCCCCAAACTCGACGATTTGCACCGCTGCCTTTTTATCTCCCATGACAGGTTGTCCTTTAATGGAAGGCTTGCTGTCAACTGTTTGTGCTTCTTGGCTGTTGTTGTTGCCAATCACAACGAAAATACCAATGAGAAGAGCTGCAATGATGGTTAAAATGACGGCAAACTTGATGGATGAAGATTGATTTTTTTTACTCACAAAAGCACCTACCTTATCTTTTTCATTCATTCCTTAAAAGTAAAAAAAAGGATAATAGCTTAGGAAGATGCCATCATCCAACTTCTTCTATTTTAACAAGAGAGAGGCTATTATAAAAGACGCTATCGTGAATTTTTCCTTACAATTTTATTTCATGACCCTCATCGCATTTAAAACAGCGAGTACCGTTACACCAACATCAGAAAAGACCGCTTCCCACATGGTCGCAATACCGAAAGCCCCTAGTAATAGGAAAATCCCTTTGACACCAAGAGCAAACACGATGTTTTGCCAAACAATAGCTTTCGTTCTTTTAGCGACAGTGATGGCTTCTGCTACCTTTGATGGCTGGTCCGTCATAATCACGATATCAGCGGCTTCCACTGCCGCATCTGAACCAAGTCCGCCCATCGCAATGCCTATATCTGCTCTTGCTAATACTGGGGTATCGTTAATGCCATCCCCCACAAATAATAATTTTTCTTGAGGTGCTTTTTGCTGATCAATGTCTTCTATTTTCATCACTTTATCCTGTGGCAATAATTCAGTGTAAACCTCGTTCATGCCAATTTGCTTTGCGACAGCAGTCCCTACTTGTTTGGCATCACCAGTGAGCATCACGGTTTTAATTCCAGATGCTTTTAAAGCAGAAACTGCCTTGATGGCATCATCCTTTAATTCATCTGCAATCAGGATATATCCGGCAAACTCACCGTCTACTGCCATATACACAACAGTTCCACTTCTTTTTTCTTTTTCATACGCAATGCCCTCTCGTTCCATCAGGCGATGATTTCCCGCTAATACATGGACACCGCTAATCGTCGCTTTAATTCCATGTCCCGCAATATCCTCATACGCTTTGATATGGCGCTCATCTAGCGGCGAACCGTAAGCCGCTTTAATCGATTCTGCAATAGGGTGCGAGGAATGCGCTTCTGCTAGAGCCGCAAAAGAAAGCAGCTCCTCTTCCGACCACTTGTCATGGGTTGTCACGATATTGGTGACCGTAAAGTTCCCTTTTGTGAGTGTGCCTGTTTTATCAAAGACAGCATAGCATACAGAGTTCAGTGCTTCTAGGTAGTTGCTGCCTTTCACAAGGATGCCTCGTTTAGATGCTGCCCCGATTCCCCCGAAGAATCCTAATGGAATGGAGACGACAAGTGCACAAGGACAAGAGATCACGAGAAAGACAAGCGCCCGGTAAACCCAGTCAGACAATTGTGCTGATGGTATCAAAAGCGGCGGCACAAAGGCAAGCAATAGTGCAAGCACGACGACAGCAGGTGTATAATATTTCGCAAACTTTGTAATAAAGTTTTCTGTTTGTGCTTTTCGACTGCTGGCATTCTCAACTAAATCTAAAATCTTCGTCACAGCCGATTCGCTTAGCTCTTTTTGTACTTCTATTTCAAGAATGCCGTTTTGATTCACAAATCCAGCAAGAACTTCTTTTCCTGCTTCTACATCTCGAGGAACAGATTCCCCTGTTAATGCAGAGGTATCCACGAGTGAAAAGCCTTCCATCACGAATCCATCTAGTGGAATTTTTTCACCTGGTTTTACGACGATACGATCACCAGCTTTTACTTCTTCCGGCTTCACTTTTTTTGTTTCATGCCCTATTTTGAGATTCGCATATTCAGGGCGGATATTCATTAATTCACTAATAGACCGTCTTGAACGATTCACTGCCGCACCTTGGAAGAGCTCTCCAATTTGATAAAACACCATGACAGCCAGTGCCTCTGGATATTGCCGAATGAGAAAAGCACCAACAGTTGCAATGGTCATTAAGAAGTTTTCATCAAATACTTGACCTCGCACGATATTTTTCAGTGCTTTAAAGACGACATCACCGCCGACGAGTATATACGCTGCAAAAAACATGACAAATTTCAGCCAGCTATCTTCATGTATAAAATAAGCAGCTGTTCCAATCACAGCACCGCCAATTAATTTCAGTACAATTGTTTTTAAATTCTTTGCCCCATGATCGTGGTGATGCCCTTCTTCTTTTGGTGACACACTCACATGAGGTTCAATGAACTGAACGGTTTTTTTAATACGTTTTGACATGGCCTCTTGTGCATCTGCATGAGTTACAGTTAACGTGCCTGTCGCAAAATTAATAGAACATTCCTCAACTCCATCTATTTTGTTGACACCTGTTTCGATTTTACGCGCACAGTTTCCACAATCAAGACCGTTTAATACGTATTCATCCTTTGTTTTTTTCATGCTCTCACCTTTTTCTATATAAATAACTTTCCCTGATTCAAACAAAACTATTAGCGGCTTTAGATGTTATATATGAGCATATATTCATATATTGAACTATCCTTATTATATGAGGCGTTCTGATCAACTGTCAATCATTTATGAACAAATGATTTGTTTTTTGGCCAATGCTGTCACTTTGATTTTCAATAAAAGATGCTCATGTCCCTTTCATAACATAAAAACAATCGTTTGACCTCTGACGAAAAATATACAGCATATCTCTTTACAAAGGAAAGACATACGTTTATAATAAGTCGAAAGTTTCCCTAAGGAAACAAATTAGTCTTAAAGAATCATTTTAACCTAAATCAAAAATATTTAGTGAGTGTATATATTTTAAAAAACGCAATGATGATTGAAAGGAGCCGCAAGAGATGTCAAATGCTTTAACAATCGACCGACTTTATGTCTCATATCACGGAGAGGATGCATTAGAAAACGTCTCTCATTCTATACAGGAAGGGACGATGACAGGAATCATTGGTCCGAACGGTGGCGGTAAATCGACTTTATTGAAGGCATGCTTGGATTTAATTGAAAAAGATCAAGGGGATGTTCACTTTTTTGATCAGCCCTTTAAACAAGTCAGAAAACAGATCGCATATGTACCGCAGAGAAATGATCTAGATTGGACATTTCCTATCCATGTGCTGGATACCGTTCTACTTGGAACATATCCGAAACTTGGACTCATGAAACGACCTAAAAAAGAAGACCGGGCCTATGCATACCATTGCTTAGAAAAAGTCGGGATGCAGGACTTTGCGAAAAGACAGATTGGGGAATTATCCGGCGGCCAGCAGCAGCGTGTCTTTCTTGCTAGAGCACTTGCTCAAAACGCCCAGCTCTTTTGTTTGGATGAACCATTTGTCGGGATTGATATGGCAAGTGAAGAAACGATGATTCGCATTTTAAAGGAATTACGACATGAAGGAAAAACCATTCTTGTCGTCCACCATGATTTAAGTAAGGCCGATGATTACTTCAGCCATCTCGTTCTTTTAAATAAAAAACTGATCAAAGCTGGACTCGTACAGGATATCCTTCGTCCAGAGGTGATACTGAAGGCATATGAAACGCAGCTACCATTCTTAAAATCAGCAGGAGGAGACGTGTAATGGAATTCTTAACCGGACTCTTTGAATATGCGTTTTTACAAAAAGCGTTATTTACATCCGTCATGGTGGGCATTATATGCGGCGTCATTGGCTGTTTTATCATTTTACGGGGCATGGCTTTGATGGGAGATGCCATTTCACATGCGGTGCTGCCTGGTGTGGCCATCTCTTATATGCTTGGGATTAACTTTTTTTTTGGGGCCGTCTTAACTGGGGTGTTAACAGCGATTGGCATTGGATATGTCAGTCAAAACAGCCGCATTAAAAATGATTCTGCCATCGGCATTGTATTCACTGCCTTTTTTTCAATCGGAATCATTTTGATTACATTTTTGAAAAGTTCAAGCGATTTATATCATATCTTGTTTGGAAATGTACTAGCTGTTCGTTCATCTGATATGTGGATTACGCTTGGGATCGGCATTTTTATTTTGCTGGCGGTCATCATTTTCTACAAAGAACTGCTCATTAGTTCATTTGACCCGGTGATCTCTTCTGTTTACGGTTTACCGAACCGAATGATCCATTATTTTCTCATGACATTACTCACCCTTGTCACCGTTGCATCCCTGCAAACCGTCGGCATTATTCTTGTCGTTGCGATGCTTATTACGCCGGCAGCCACCGCTTATCTTTTGACTGACAGGTTATGGATCATGATTTATTTATCTGCTTTTTTCGGTGTCGTTTCTGCTGTCGTGGGACTCGGGCTTAGTTTTACGTATAACCTGTCTTCTGGTGCTTCCATCGTTTTGGTCGCAACCATGTTATTCGGCAGTGCCTTTATTTTTTCACCGAAGCAAGGTATTTTGTGGAGATCATTAAAATCAAAACGAAAACGAAAACAATTAAAAAAAGAAACATCTATGTAAAAGGAGGATATATATGAAGAAGTTATTTGCAATCCGTTTGATCGCAGTATTCATTGCCTTTATGGTCATCGTAGGTTGTTCTAATCAACATAATAATTTCGCCAAAGATGATGGCAAATTAAAAGTTGTCACGACCTACTCCATTCTTTATGACATTGTGAAAGAAGTAGGGGGACAGCATGTCTCTATTCACAGCATTGTTCCAATTGGTACAGATCCACACGAATTTGACCCACTGCCAAAGGATGTTCAGCATACGACGGATGCAGACCTTGTTCTATATAATGGCTTAAACCTTGAAACAGGGAACGGCTGGTTTCAAAAGCTGCTTGAATCGAGCGGCAAGGACGGGGATGATGCACCGGTAGCGGAACTAAGCAAGGGCGTCAAAGTGAAGCATTTATCTTCAAAAGGGCTGGAAAGTCAGCAGGATCCTCATGCTTGGTTGAATGTCGAGAACGGCATTCTTTATGCCCAAAATACCCGGGATGCGCTCATTGAAGCAGACCCCGAGCATAAAGAGGATTATGAAAAAAATGCAGATGCTTATATCAAGAAGCTTCAGGCTCTTCATGATGAAGCAAAAGACAAGTTTAATCAGCTTCCAAATGACAGAAAGCTGCTTGTCACAAGTGAGGGGGCCTTTAAGTATTTTGCAGCTGCATATGGACTGAAAGCGGGCTACATTTGGGAGATCAATACAGAAAATGAAGGAACACCTGGTCAAATGAAACGCATCATTCATTTTGTGAAAGATCATCGCGTTCCTGCTCTATTTCTTGAAACAAGTGTAGATAAACGCAGTCTGGAAAGCCTTTCTGAGGAAACCGGGGTTCCGATTAAAGGGAAAGTCTTCACTGACTCCATTGGAAAGAAAGGGGAAGATGGAGACAGCTACTATAAAATGATGAAATGGAATATTGACACCATTTACAAAGGACTGTCCTCATAAAAAAAGACAGGCGGAGTGAGTCCGTCTGTCTTTTTTGTTAGCCTGCCATATTTTGCGGGTGTTTTTTTGGCCAGGTGACATAGCTGATGCTAATGAGGAAATCAATGATTAAGACCATCCCCCACACATATGCAAGCTGCATCAATGATTCTGTTCGCTCTGGTGCTTGGATGAGAAAGGTAAGCACAAAGAGTAAACCGGTTCCATGCGTCATTATTTTTCCACACAGCAGGAGCTATTTCTTTTCTCTATGAATCTGATTCAGGACAGAATCAAAGAACGAATGACAAGGCTTCCATTAAACGGCTCAACTGAAGAAAATGTCCTTACTTTATTGGAGCAAGTCCTTCCGCTTGATGAAGAACGAAGGTTTGAAATGGAGGTTTGGCAGGCTTTTACGATGAAATCGTTAACTGAACCAGAATTACAGCCGCTCAATGCAAAGATGTATGACGAACTTCTACCAAACCCTAAAAGAGAACTTCATTCTGCCACTCCCTCTCTGACAGGTTTCAACCGCTGTAATCTGAGTGAATTCAGCACAACCGACACGGAGCTAAAGGCCATTGCCACTCCTGCAAGCCATGGCACAAGTAATCCAAATGCTGCTACTGGTATTCCAATACAGTTGTAAGCAAGCGCCCAAAATAGATTTTGCTTGATGTTTCTCATCGTTTTCTTGCTAAACTCAAGCGCATCTGCAATGGCATGAAGATCTCCTGTCATGAGCGTAATATCTGCCGCTTCCATGGCAACGTCTGTACCTGTTCCAATCGCCATTCCAATATTCGCTGTCGCAAGGGAAGGTGCATCATTGATGCCGTCTCCGACCATTGCGACTTTCCTTCCTTGTTCCTGAAGATCCGCAATGTGAGCAGCCTTGTCCTCAGGAAGAACCTCAGCGATGACATGCTCAATGCTCGCCTGTCTCGCAATCGCCTCTGCTGTGCGCTTATTATCCCCTGTCATCATCACGACGTGAATTCCTTGATGTTTCAGCCGGGCGATCGCTTGAGAGGACGATGATTTAATCGTATCTGCAACCGCCACAATACCGGCTGCATCGCCGTCAATGGCAATGAGCATCGCCGTTTTCCCTTGTTCCTCTAGCTTATTAATGGATGCTTCTACTTCATCGTATCGGATGTGGTGTTTCTTTAACAGCTTCCGTGTTCCAATCAAGAGCTGATGACCAGCGGCCTTTGCTTCAATTCCATGACCAGGATCTGCTTGGAAGGCTTCTACATTGACCGCTTCAAGACCTCGCTGCTTCATTCCCTCCGTAATCGCTCGAGCAAGTGGATGCTCTGACTGCTGTTCTGCCGATCCCACTAGCTGAAGCAGTGTGTCCTCCGTCCAAATTCCAAATACCACCACATCTGTGAGACTTGGTTCACCTTTTGTCACAGTCCCTGTTTTATCTAAAACCACAGTGTCCAGTGATTGGGTCACTTCTAAATGCTCTCCACCTTTAAACAGAATGCCTGATTCAGCCGCGCGGCCGCTGCCAGCCATAATAGAGGTCGGTGTAGCAAGACCGAGTGCACAAGGACATGCAATGACTATCACCGCTATAAAAGTCTCAAGTGCTGACGTCACACTTCCTGGATCTACAAAGAAAAACCATATGAGAAAGGTCAGTACAGCGATACCTACAACAATGGGAACAAAAATCCCTGAAATTTGATCTGCCATTCTTTGAATCGGTGCTTTTGAGCCTTGTGCTTGTTCTACCACTCGGATGATTTGTGAAAGGGCCGTCTCTTTCCCTACTTTTGTTGCTTTCACTTTGATAAACCCATTTTTATTGATGGTTGACCCGATGACCGTATCTCCTGCGACTTTATCAACTGGCAGACTTTCTCCTGTAATCATGGATTCGTCTATCGCTGTTGTTCCCTCGATGATTTCTCCATCTACCGGCACTTTCTCACCCGGTTTTACAAACACAAGATCATTTACTTTCACATCAGAAATAGGAACGGTCATCTCTTTCCAATCTCTCTCGATGACAGCTTCTTTCGCTTGTAAGCCCATCAGTTTTTGAATCGCTTCTGATGATCTCCCTTTTGCTCTTGCTTCCATTAATTTTCCGAGCACAATCAACGTAATGAGCACAGCACTTGTTTCATAATAGAGAGCCGCCTCATGTGTGCCTTGAAAAGCTGACTGAATGCTTTCATATAAACTATAGAAAAAGGCGGCAGATGTTCCAAGTGCCACAAGGACATCCATATTGGCACTTTTATTTTTTAATGCTTTATAAGCACCTTCATAAAAGGGCCAGCCGACAATGAACTGAACCGGCGCCGCTAATGCAAGCTGAACCCAAGGATTCATGAATGCTTCTGGCAGCCAAATAAAAGATGTGAAAGAAAAATGGCTGACCATTGCCCAAAGGAGAGGCAGTGACAAAATCATGGAGAACAAAAAGCGTGCCATTTGCTTCTCAATCGTTGCTTGGCGATGATCTTTTTTCCCTACCTCTGCTAGTTCTTCTGCTGGTTCAATTAATGAATACCCAATGGATTGAACGGCATCTTTGATGTCACTTGTAGACGTTTGACCGGGATGGTACATGACCTGAAGTGTCTCAAGCGCAAAGTTCACAGACCCATGATCGACACCGTCCATACGGTTGATTTTTTTTTCGATTCGGTTTGCACAAGCCGCACAGGTCATTCCTGTAATTTGAAAGTGGATTTCTTTTTTCATTTTTCTCACCTCTCCACATACTCCATGGGGGTACCTTTTTTGAAAAAAATAACGCGCTGGCGCAAGCAGCACGTATGTTCATTTATACGACATCATATCCCTGTTCTTCAATCACATCAGAGATACGGTGTAACGTGACTTGATCAGGATGAAAAGAAACCTCCACCTGCCCCTTGTCTAAATGGACTTTCACAGACTCAACACCTGCTAATTCTCCCACATTTCCTTCGACTGCTTTCACGCAATGTCCGCAAGACATGCCCTGCACTTGAAGTGTTGCTTGTTTCACTTCTCATCGCCTCCATCAATCATTTTCTATATTTTACTATACCCCAGTAGGGTATCATTGTAACATAAATGATGCGTTCCGTGCTATGATTTTGTCAGTTTTGTGAAGACGTTCATTAACTCTTCAATGGCTTCATCCCCATTGCCGTTCTTAATGGCATC
Organism: Bacillus sp. FJAT-53060; assembly: GCF_037104745.1. Taxonomy (NCBI): domain Bacteria; kingdom Bacillati; phylum Bacillota; class Bacilli; order Caryophanales; family Bacillaceae; genus Bacillus; species Bacillus sp. FJAT-53060. Next base: position 5,376 of record NZ_JBAWSW010000015.1, on the reverse strand, counting down.
CGCCACGCAGTGGTGTGTATGCTTTTCCATTAATTGAAGACTGACCTTTTTTAAAGCCGCATTAACAGCAGAAATTTGATTGACGACATCTATACAGTAACGATCGTTTTCAATCATTTGCTGTATCCCTCGAACTTGTCCTTCCACTCGTTTCAAGCGATTGATTAATTGATCTTTTTCCTTCTCGGCTCTAGGCGAAGCGATATGTCTTTCTTCATGTTCTGTCATCTAATCACCTTTTTTCTATCAAACTTGTCTTTCATTCAATTAAAGCATATCTTCACCTGAAAAGGCAAAGATATGCTGAGACCACTGTGTTTTTTTCCTAGTTTGTTAACTGTTCAATATCTTGCAAAAGGATTGCTGAAGCTGCTTCATGAGGCCTTGCTGATCCTCCAAAATAGCTGCAGCAACGAAGTTGTCTGTTTTCAATTGCTGTAAATAGGTTTGAATTTCCTCTGACAGCACCTTATTTTTTTCAATGATTCAAGCTGCTGCGTCAAATCTGCTCTTTTGGCAGCATCTTGTACAGCTTCTTCCGCAAGCTGTGGAAAATCCTCTGTGAATTGCTGAATATCCGTCACATACTCATTTGCCTCTGTGACATATGTCGTTGTATCGTTCACTTGGTCTAGCAGTCCAGAACATCCACTTAACAAAAACGTACCGGAAAATAGAATCGCCATTACATATTGTTTCAAGATCCATCATCCTTTCATCTGTTGTGTTGAAAGCACTCATTTGTCTCGCTTTATGAGGACGCCACAAATGGGAAGATATGAATTTGAATTGGTTGGAGGTGTTTTATGTAAGTCGGATCGGTTTTTGATGATGATTGCGGTGATTGTTGTTTGTCTTTTATTTGTTCAAAGGAGTATTTGACTTTACTAACAGAAAAAAACCTCTACTTGTTTCCATACCAAGTAGAGGTAAAACCCTGATTACATTTATTTATTACGAGTAAATACCTCCTTTACAACCCGTTCACTTGCCTTTCCATCTTCTAGTGAACAGAATCTTTCATGGAATACATCGTATTTTTCCTTGTAGGCATCTTTCACGCTTTCGATGTTCTGTATGCTATTTAGCACTTCTTCAGACGTATACAATAATGGACCTGGTAGATCTTTTTCAACATCAATATAAAAACCTCTCAGCACATCTTTGTATTTATCAATATCATACGTAAAGAAAAGAATTGGCTGTCTTAAGTTTGCAAAATCAAAGAATACAGACGAGTAATCAGTGATAAGGATGTCGCTTGAAATATATAAATCATTGATATCGTTATATTTAGAATAATCAAAGGCAAATCCTTCAAACCCTGTTAAATCAATATTATCCGAAATGAAATAGTGCATTCGTAATATGATTACATATTCTTCGTCTAACTCTTCTTTTAACAAATTTAAATCTAATGTGAGATTAAATTTGTACCGCCCTGCTTTATGAAATTCGTCATCTCTCCATGTTGGTGCATATAAAATAACTTTTTTATCAGCAGGTATACCGAGCTTCGATTTAATCATCACTTTATCTGCATCCGTAAAGTTTTTCAGAATATCATTTCTTGGATATCCATAAGTTAATATTTTTTCTTTCGGATACATAAATGCACTTTCGAAGATTTTTTCGGAATATGAGTTTGCTGCAATTAGGTAATCCCATTTACGTGACTGTAAATAAAATTCTTTTTTATAATCGGGATTCGCGGATACTACATTATCCATATCAAATACTAATTTCTTAAGTGGTGTTCCATGCCATGTGGATAAAATAATTTGTTCGTCTTTTTTATAAAGCCACTTTGGCTGCCTCATGTTTAAAACAAAATATTTTGCGACTGTGACATAATAAAAAAATTTCCAGCTAAATCGCTTAATTACTTTGACATTCTTATGCTGAAATTCTTCTTCATTTGCCACCATTTCTTTATCATTGAGAATCCAAACATGCTTCCATTGGTTTGGCTCATGTTCAAGAAGATATTTAAAAATAGCTTTAGGACTATCCGAGTAGTTTCTTCCTAAAAAGCTTTCATAAACTATTATGTTATGTTTGATAGGCAATCTAGAGAAGAACAATTGTTGAACTGTTCTTTGTCTCTCTCTCTTCTTTTTCGGTTTTATACTCTGATACAGATTATAATAAAGAACGCGCTTTTTACTTAGACGATATGCCTTATTGTAATTCCCATCCTTAATAGCATCAATTTCTTTTGTATGTCTTCTATTCAGTTTGATTGGATTTGACTCTGCATTCAAAATGGTTTGACAGGACTGATAAATAGGCGTTAAACGTTGAGTGCCTTCTTTAAAAATTGGACTTTTTACAACTTTATATAAATATTGGCTGATCGCTTTAACCTTCACTTGTTTAACTAAAGCCAAATCATCGCATCGTTCAATTGATTTGCTTAATATTCGAAACAATTCTTCAAATCTATGATCATGTTCTTCCTGAGAAAGTGATGGAAAATTAATAGGATCATTATGAATCAGCTTATAGTATAGGCAGATTGAAGTTTCCAGAATAGATAAAGCATCTTGATAAAGTTTCATTAAGAAAGGAATATCACTATACAATGATGTGCTTTCATCAAACTGTATTTGATTGTTCAGCAAGTATTTCTTTTGAACAACGAATCCGTGTGACTTTAATTGGTAGGATATCTTTTTAAAAAACTTTTCTTTTGCAATCTCATGATAATGAGCTGATACAACATTCTCCTCAAAAAGCATCTGCATGACTTCATTTTCATTTGCATCAACATTTAATTTTTTCAAAACATGACTTAAATTATCTAAAGTATCATGCTGATACAAAGCCTGCTTCATTTCCTTTAATGTTGTTTTTCTGTCTACGATTGTCTTTTTTACTTTCAGCTTGAATACATTCAATTGTTCTTGATCAATGATTTGCTTCGCAAATAAAAGCGCATTTGGATGTAAGAAATCATCTCCATCTAAAAACAAGATGTATTCTCCTCGAGCTTCTTCTATGCCTTTATTTCTACTAATGCCTGCATTTGTATGAGGTCCCATATTGATTGTTCTATAGTAAAAAGTAAAAGACTCTAATATTTCTTCTAGATGTTGACTATCTTGATGAACAAAAAGCACTTCGAAATCTTTAAAAATTTGATCATCTAAACTTTTAATGCAGTTATCAGTATACTTTTTATTGGTATCCTTATAAGGAATAACAATAGTAAATAACATAAGATCCCTCTTCCAAATTTCATATAAACAACCCTAGCGATGTATTACCTTTTCATCACTTAATTTGAATTAAAAAACAATAAATATTATAACAAAAACATGTTATTATACAAAAAAAGAAAATTCGTTTATTAAGAAAACTTTGCCTAATCACTTCCAATTTTATCATACTTAACATAAAAAAACCACAGTTCTTGTCTGATGTGCCCCCTGTCAAGTAGACAGTGGAAATAACTAAAACACATTAAACGGCTTTAGCCCTGTATTCCATTGGGCTGAGGCCGTTTAGTTTTTCTTGTAGACGATTGTTGTTGTAAAAGTGGATATATTCATCAATTGCGCTTTGAAGTGCCTCAAATGTCTCGTACGAATTCCGTCTGTATTTTTCACATTTTAATTTCCCCCAAAACGACTCTATGGGGCCGTTATCAATACAGCGGCCGACGCAGGACATGCTCTGTGTCATATTTGCTTTTTTAATCATCCTTCTAAACTGGTGAGACGTGTATTGAAACCCTCTATCGCTGTGAAGGAGAGGACATGCGTTTGGGACTGTCTACAGCGCTTGGTTCAAGGTTTTAAATACAAGGAGATTATGATTTGATTTCCCTAGCACATAAGACACGACCATTCCCTCATGAAGATCTAAAATGGCACTAAGGTACGCTTTCCGATTGCCGTATTTCAGCTCTGTCACATCAGTCACCCATTTTTGATTTGGTTTGTCCGCTTTAAACTCTCGATTCAGGATATTTTCGGACACATGTTGAGGCGTCGTTTTGCTGTCACGTTTTTTCTTCCGCCGAATGACACACTCTAGCTTAGCCACTTTCATCATCAGCCGATAGATGCTCTTATGATTGAGCCGATCTTTAAAGCAGCGGTTCATGTTTAAGGTCATTATGCGGTATCCGTAGATACCGCCAATTTGTTCGTGAAGCAGTGACATTTTGGCGATAATCTTTTCATTCTGTTTTTCTCTCGCGCAAGGTACTCGGCTCCTCCATTTGTAATACCCTTGGCGCGAAATGTTGGCAATATCACATAACATTTGGACAGAAAAGCCTTCTTTTCGATTCAGCTCTAAAATGACGAGATATCGATCTTTGTACCAAACCTGACTTAAAACCGCCTCCTTTTGATCTCTTCCAACTTTTTTAAGAACGCAACCTCTACTCTCAAACGCTCATTTTCCTGTTCTAGCCGTTTGTTTTTCCGTTGAATTTTTTGTTCAGGTGTCAGTTCTTCTTCGGTTTTGCGTTACCCTCGCTTGTCTTTTAAAGCCTCATCTCCGCCTTCTTGATACTTTTTCACCCATTGATACACCTGTTGGTAGGACACTTGATGAATCTCCATTGATCTGGCGTAGTCCTTTCCCTGAGCCAGACACTCCTTCGCAATTTCAATCCGTTCTTCCAATGAAATGTTCTTCCGTTTGGTCATCAAACGATTCCTTCCTCTCCCGCTGTCTTTTAAGGTTTTATGACCATTATAAAGCTCCACCCACTTCATTAGTACAGATTTACTGGAAATCTGATATTTTCTTGAGATTTCTCTTTGAGAGAAGCGTCCGGATAGGAAGTCCTTCACGGCCTTGTATTTTAATTCTGGGGATAAAACTTATGGTACTTTGAACGTTCCAAACTCTCCACACCCAAAATATCTTGCGATATTCTCCATTCCCAAATCGTTTCTGTTGAATGGTATATTTTTCTGCGATTTCCCTCACCGAATAATTCCCCTGATCACACTCTGATAAAATATTCAATTTTTCTTCTTTTGAAAACCATTTACCGGCCATGAAAAAACTCCCCTAAGGTAGATTTATTTATTTCATCTGTCTACCTTTAGGGGAGCATATCAGTCGAGACTTGAAATAAATATAAACAAGAACGTATTTTGTCTGTATGATAACATCCAGTTTCTTTTAAGATTCACATTGTCTATGGTACTAAATAAACTCATATCTAATGAGTGTCTGGTTATATTATAACTATTTAAAAGAAAAAAGACGCTATTCATAGCGTCTCAGACCGTAGACAAACCCCACCTTTACTTCAAGTAAAAGTGGGGTTTTCACTTATTTTGATAAAATTTATCAGTTGTCTTACGCTGGACATGGTCCTTTCCATGTCCAGTTTGCTAGCTTTTTGAG
>NZ_JBAWSW010000014.1:0-59149 GCF_037104745.1 Bacillus sp. FJAT-53060 | reverse complement strand
GTTATCGAGAACTTCTTCGGTATCTTAAAGTCTGAATTTCTATACCTAAAAGAATTTGAGGACATCGAACACTTCAAGCAAGAACTTGAACAATATATTGATTACTACAATCACACACGTATAAAGACGAAACTAAAAGGCATGAGTCCGATACAATATCGAACTCATGCCTCGAAAGCTGTCTAATAAATACCGTGTCTAACTTAAGGGGCTCACTTCAATTTCATGAAAGAGTGCACCTCTTTTTTATATTTGAATTGGCCGCATATCAAGAAAGTAAAACGTGCGTAAACCCATTCTCTAAATGTGCTATGATAGAAGAAGGCTTATAAAAAAGGCGTGACCTAAAGTCCTCGCCTTTCATAAGTAGTGTTAGCTAGGGTCTCTTAAATCCCATTTAACGGTTAAAATGACTTTATCAGCACGCTTTTTCACTTGTTCATAGGATTCAGCAACGTGCTGATTGAGAAGCTGAATCTGTTCAGCAATAAAACCTGCTTCTATTTGAAAGCACGGCTCCTTTTGATAGGTGAGTCGATTCGATACTAGTGAACCTTCGAGCTCAAACTCAATTTCCTGTTTTTTAGAATGGACCATAGTGAGTGTCCCCCATCCGGCATCATGGAAAAATTCGGGGATCTTCTCCCATGACTCTTGAGGAAATTTACGAGCAAGCAGCTTACCCGCAAAATACATCATAGATGAATGATCCTTACCAAGAATGTCAGGCAGCAGAACTTCGCGTATCAGCTCGTAAGCAAATCCATTGACTTCAATTTCTTTTAGCTGTTCTAATTGAGATTCGAATTTATTCATTGGCGGCTCCCCTCTTTCAACAATTTATTATAGCTTATGTTGGCATATGATGACAGAGTTTTCCCTGAAGTCTAAGAAATTCTTATTGTAGTAAAACGAATTTTGATTTAAAACTTTTAAATTTCGGAAAATATTAATTTATGTACGCGGTTTCTTGACGCTTTTTTGACATAGGAGTAAAATGAAATTGTCAATAAATTTGAATAAAGTGCTTACATTTGAAAGAAGCGGGGGTAAGACAATTTTCAAGCAATTGCACTTTTTTTACTAGGGGGTAAAGTAATGTCGGGGAACAAAGAATTTTTTTATCGGAGATTGCATTCTTTGCTTGGCGTCATTCCGGTCGGTCTATTTTTAGTACAGCACTTAGTGATTAACCATTTTGCGACGAACGGACCAGAGGCGTTTAACAAAGCTGCACACTTTATGGAACAGCTTCCATTCAGATATGCACTTGAGCTGTTCGTGATTTTCTTACCACTGATCTACCATGCTGTTTATGGGGTGTATATAGCCTTTACGGCACAAAACAACACGTCTCGCTTCAGTTACTTAAGAAACTGGTTGTTCAGACTGCAAAGGATTACAGGTATCATTACATTGGTTTTTGTCACTTGGCACGTATGGGAAACAAGAATTCAAGCGCAGCTTGGGGCTGAAGTAAACTATGACATGATGGCGAATATTTTAAGCTCTCCATTTATGCTAGGCTTCTATATTGTCGGCATTTTATCTACTATTTTCCACTTTGCTAATGGCTTGTGGTCATTTGCTGTCAGCTGGGGAATTACCGTTTCACCACGCTCACAAAGAATCTCCACATATGTGACATTAGGTATATTTATAGCGCTTTCATATGTAGGGCTAAGAGCAATTTTCGCTTTTGTTTAAGAGGAAATAGATTAGTAGAAGAGGGAGAGGGGCTACAATGAGTAATTCTAGCATCATCGTTGTCGGAGGCGGCTTAGCTGGTCTCATGGCAACTATAAAAGCAGCAGAAGCGGGAACAGCTGTTAAACTATTTTCAATCGTACCTGTGAAACGTTCACATTCTGTATGTGCACAGGGAGGAATTAACGGCGCGGTGAATACAAAAGGTGAAGGGGATTCACCTTATGAGCATTTTGATGATACGGTATATGGCGGAGATTTCTTAGCTAACCAGCCACCAGTAAAGGCAATGTGTGAAGCAGCGCCGTCCATTATCCACTTACTTGATCGTATGGGTGTCATGTTTAACAGAACACCAGAAGGATTACTGGACTTCCGCCGCTTCGGTGGAACACAGCACCATCGTACAGCATTTGCTGGTGCCACAACGGGTCAGCAGCTATTATATGCACTGGATGAGCAGGTTCGTCGCTATGAAGTAGCAGGACTTGTAACGAAATATGAAGGCTGGGAATTCCTTGGCGCTGTTTTAGATGACGGGGAAGTATGCCGAGGCATTGTCGCGCAAAACCTGACGACAATGGAAATTGAATCCTTCCGTTCAGATGCAGTCATCATGGCAACAGGCGGTCCTGGAATCGTATTTGGTAAATCAACGAACTCCATGATTAATACCGGATCAGCGGCATCAATCGTTTATCAGCAAGGTGCTCATTATGCAAATGGAGAATTCATTCAAATTCACCCAACAGCCATCCCAGGAGATGACAAGCTTCGTCTCATGAGTGAATCGGCTCGTGGTGAAGGCGGACGAGTTTGGACATATAAAGACGGGAAGCCTTGGTACTTCCTTGAAGAAAAATACCCAGCATACGGGAACCTTGTACCACGTGACATCGCAACGCGTGAAATTTTCGACGTATGTGTCGTGCAAAAGCTTGGTATCAACGGAGAAAACATGGTATACCTGGATCTTTCTCATAAAGATCCAAAAGAGCTTGATATTAAGCTTGGCGGAATCATTGAAATCTATGAAAAATTCATGGGTGATGACCCGCGTAAGCTTCCGATGAAAATTTTCCCTGCTGTTCATTACTCGATGGGCGGATTATGGGTCGATTATGATCAAATGACCAATATCAAAGGCTTGTTCGCTGCTGGAGAATGTGATTACTCTATGCATGGAGGAAACAGACTTGGCGCAAACTCCTTGCTTTCTGCGATTTACGGCGGAATGGTCGCTGGACCAAATGCAGTGAAGTACATTAGCAGTCTTGAAAAGTCTGCGGAAGACCTATCTTCTGCAACATTTGACAGCGCCGTGAAGAAAGAGCAGGAGAAATGGGACAACATTCTCAGCATGGATGGGACAGAAAATGCATACGTTCTTCATAAAGAGCTTGGAGAATGGATGACGGATAACGTCACAGTGGTTCGTTACAATGACAAACTCTTAAAAACAGATCAGAAGATTGAAGAACTGATGGAGCGCTATAAGCATATCAACATCAACGATACAGCATCATGGAGCAACCAAGGCGCTGCGTTTACCCGTCAGCTTGACAACATGCTTCAGCTAGCAAGAGTCATTACGATCGGGGCATACAACCGGAATGAAAGCCGAGGCGCACACTATAAACCGGAATTCCCAGAAAGAAACGACGATGAATTCCTAAAAACAACGATGGCTACGTTCAAAGGGAAGAATCAAAAACCAGCATTCCACTATGAGGACGTCGATGTATCGTTAATTGCACCTCGTAAACGAGATTACTCGAAGAAAAAGGTGGAGAAATAAGATGAGTGAAAAAAACACGATTCATTTCATTATCACACGTCAAGATACAGCAGATGGAAAGTCTTATGATGAGGAATTTGAAATCCCTTACCGTCCGAATATGAACGTCATTTCCGCTCTCATGGAAATTAGACGTAACCCGGTTAATAAACAAGGTGAAAAAACAACGGCCATCAACTGGGATATGAACTGTCTTGAAGAGGTGTGTGGTGCTTGTTCCATGGTCATTAATGGATCACCTCGCCAGTCATGTACAGCACTGATTGACAAGTTAGAGCAGCCGATCCGTCTTCAGCCGATGAAGACATTCCCAGTTGTCAGAGACTTGCAGGTTGATAGAAGCCGTATGTTTAACTCCTTGAAAAAAGTCAAAGCATGGGTGCCAATCGATGGCACATATGATCTTGGACCTGGACCAAGAATGCCTGAGAAAAAACGTCAATGGGCGTATGAGCTTTCTAAATGTATGACATGTGGTGTCTGCCTAGAAGCTTGTCCAAACGTCAATGATAAATCTTCCTTTATGGGACCTGCACCGCTTTCGCAAGTTCGTCTATTTAACGCACATCCGACAGGTGCGATGAATAAGTCAGACCGCCTAGAAGAAATTATGGGTGATGGGGGTCTTGCTAACTGTGGGAACTCTCAAAACTGTGTGCAGGCTTGTCCGAAAGGGATCCCGCTGACAACGTCTATTGCAGCACTTAACAGAGATACAACATTACAAGCTTTCCGTAACTTCTTCGGAAGCGATCACGCAGAATAACATCACATTCAGTCCTCTTTGCCAATCATGATGAGTGTTTACAAGAGGCTGGATGCATAAAAACGCCTCTTCCATTCGGGAGAGGCGTTTGTTTGTAAATAAGGAGTTGATTAAATGAGAATGCCGTCATATATTGAAGAACCGTTTGAGCAATGGAGGGCATCCTTTCGATTTTATGTGGAAACCACCGTCCGTTTTTCAGAAACGGATATGTTTGGCCACATGAACAATGTCACCCCTTTTGTGTATTTTGAAGAGGCACGGATTGCTTTTTTTCAAAAAACAGGACTTGTGGATAAACGAATGAAGCGAGTGAAAGAGACCATCACCGTCGTTGCAAACCTGCAATGTGATTACATCAAGCAGGTGGAGATCGGTGAGAGGCTGCGTGTATACGTAAAGCCGGAAAAAGTCGGGTCAAGCTCACTCATCCTTCATTACTTAGGAGAAAGTGAACAGCAGGAACCATGCTTTACGGGCTCTGTGACAATGGTGCAAATTAGCAAAGATACAGGCGCACCTGTCCCATTTACAGAAGAAGAAAAAGAGACATTTCAGGCTCAGCGAAATTAATTAATCACCCTCTATCAACCGTGTATGCTTCGTTTTGTTATAATAAAAAGATCATATCATGAAAAAACAAAAGGAGAACACATGAAGATTTTTCAATATGATATCATTGATAGTACGAATAATGAAGCGAAAAGGCTTATTCAACAAGGAGAAGTGCCTTCATTTGCTGTCTATTCCCGTCAGCAGACAGCAGGAAGAGGCAGGCTCGGCAGACCGTGGGAAACGCCTTCAGGGAATGTCGCCGTGACTATAACGGTAAAGCCGCCAGAAGAATTGTCCACCCAATCAACGATTGCCCCGCTAACGGCACTAGCGATCTATGATGTACTCAAACCACTCATGAGGGCTGAGGAGCAGCTAGCGATCAAATGGCCAAATGATATTGTCATTCATGAGGCAAAGGTATCCGGCACATTAATTGAAGCAGACCGCAGTGCCATCTATATCGGTGTTGGCATCAATGTGCAGACGAAGCCTCAGCATGTCCCGTACAAAACCATTTGTTTATCAGAGCTGACAGATGTCAGTGCAGACCAGCTTGTGAAAAACTTGACGACGGCTTTTGAAAAATACTATACACGCTGGCAAAACGAAGGCTTTGAAGCACTCACTGCACTCTACAACAAACGATTATTTCGCCTCAATCAACCGCTTCGCATTTCATTAGATCGTGAAAAACAAACATGGCAAGAAGGCATTTGCTGCGGGGTCAACCGCTACGGCCATCTGCAACTAAAAGATGACCTAGGACATATAAAAGCCCATTCTGCCGGAGATATTGATGCACCTCTCTAAAATTATAAAAAGCAGACGATTTCCTCGTCTGCTCAGCTTGTAGAGAAACCTATGTTTTTCTACAAGTTTTTTTGTTTTAAATGGTTTTGAATTCTACTTAAAAACCAAGGTCGTGCGAATTGGTGATCTAATCTGTCAAGATAAGGTGGAGAATCATGAATATGACCAGGCGTTACGTATCCGTTGTTCGGTGATCTAAATAGAGGCTTCATCCAAGTCTTTTATATAGTTTTGTGTATCAAATCTACGTACTTGTCAATTTTACGGAACAGGTGATTCTCTTCGACAAGTTGGTCGAGCAGTACAAATTCAGCTTCGTTCTGTGAAGAATTCCTTGTGTAGAACATGGCAGATACCATCCTTTTGAAGGCTTTTCTTTATGATAAAATGAGGGAATGGATAATTTAAGAGAGAAAATGAAAAAAGGGTGTCAATTTTCTCGACAGCCTGTGTCTCTACATGAGACTCGTCCTTTTTTTGCTGCTTGAAGCGTAACAAATTGGACGCTGATATGCAGGATTTCTCTATTTTAACGTCACCTACCTCAGGCAATCGGCATATGATATCTCGACTATACCGAATCCCATTCTATAGAGACTAGAGCTCTCACCTTAGCAAGGAGGGTTACAATACTTGAAGGAGAAAGAGTTTCAATCCAAGCCGCTATTAACCAAAAGAGAAAGAGAAGTATTTGAATTGCTCGTCCAAGATAAAACAACAAAAGAAATTGCAAGCGAGCTTTTTATTAGCGAAAAGACTGTTCGAAATCATATTTCGAATGCCATGCAAAAGTTGGGAGTCAAGGGTCGTTCACAGGCCGTAGTCGAGCTTCTGCGTATGGGTGAGCTAGAGCTCTAAAGTCAGCCGGTTTTCCTTCCACATCGGGGAGGAACCGGTTATTTCTATGTGATTTCCTTGAGTCTCTTCTTGCATTTTCTTTGAAAAACGAGGAAAATAGGAATGTACATTTTAATCAAAGTGAGATGCTATAGTGAGGTATCAATGAAATGGAAACGAATGAGTTCAACCATGTTGCAGAGATTGAAAAATCATTGCGCCATATTGCCGCAATTATTAAGCAAAAAGGCAGAGAAATTCTGAATCAATATACGATTACACCTCCTCAATTTGTAGGTCTACAATGGCTTTTTGAATTCGGAGATATGACAATAGGTGAGCTATCACAAAAGATGTATTTGGCTTGTAGCACGACAACCGATTTAATTGATAGAATGGAAAAAAGTGAACTTGTCGAACGGGTGAAAGATCCTTCTGACCGCCGCGTGGTTCGCATTCATTTATTGCCTGAAGGCGAGCGGATCATTCAAGAAGTGATTATCAAACGCCAAGAATACGTCAGTGAACTTCTAGGGGCTTTCTCAGAAGAAGAAGCCATCGTTTTCAACCAATCCTTAATGAAACTACAGCAGCAAATGAAAAGAAAATGAGGCGATTTTGTTGGATCAACCAATCGGCGTCATTGATTCCGGTGTTGGCGGTTTAACCGTTGCGAAGGAAATCATGAGACAACTGCCAAAAGAGAAAATCATTTACGTAGGCGATACAAAACGATGTCCGTATGGCCCGAGGAAAGAAGAAGAGGTTCTTCAATATACGTGGGAAATAGCGCAACACTTATTGAGACATCACCATATTAAAATGCTCGTCATTGCGTGCAACACAGCGACGGCGATTGCACTTGATGAAACCAAAGCAACGCTCGATATCCCGGTCATTGGCGTGATCCAGCCCGGATCCCGCACCGCTATCAAGGTGACAAGTAACCAGCATATTGGCGTCATTGGCACGGCCAATACGATCAAAAGCGAGGCCTATAAAGAAGCGCTGCTCTCTTTAAAAGCAGGTCTAACGGTTCAAAGCCTGGCTTGTCCAATGCTTGTTCCATTTGTGGAAAGCGGTACGTTTTTAGATCATACAGCAGATGAAGTTGTGAAAGCCTCTCTTGAGCCAATGAAAGAAACAGGAATTGATACGCTCATTCTTGGCTGCACGCACTATCCTATTTTAAAAGAGCCGATTCAGCGTTTTATGGGCAGTGATGTGAGCATCATTTCATCAGGGGATGAGACTGCTAGAGAAGCAAGTACGATTCTTTCATACAAAGGACTGTTAAATGCTTCTAAGGAAGCACCCGTTCATACATTTTACACAACAGGGCAGCAGCAAAATTTTCAAAATATTGCTCGTGACTGGTTCGGTTACCTACCAGGGAAGGTCGAAACTGTGTCACTTGAACAGGTTTATCAGCAATAACCCGCTTCTATTTGAGTGGGTTATTTTTTTATGAAAAGGGTCTAATTCTCTCAGGGAGCTCGTATACATAGTAGTACAAACTACCAGAGGAGGGTGAAGTATGCTAAAAAAAGGATCTACAGCAGCTGTTACGTGTATCGCGTCAGCCATGCTTTTATCAGGATGTGGATTATTTCAAACAGACCAAGCGAAAACAGAGATTGATCCACCGCAAAATGTCACATATGTGAAAGAAAATAAAGAAGACAAACAAACAGCCAAAGAAGGAAAAGAAGAGAAGCAGGCAGATACGGTTATGAGAGAATTATATTTAATTGATAAAAACGGATATGTCGTGTCTCAATCTATTCCGCTTCCGAAAAACGAAGGAAGTGCCAAACAAACCCTTGAATATCTCGTGGATGGAGGGCCCATTTCCAACCTAATGCCAAATGGATTCAGAGCCGTTTTGCCGGCTGACACGAGCGTATCTGTCGATATTAAAGACGGAACTGCGGTTGTTGATTTTTCAAATGAATTCAAAAACTATAAAAAAGAAGACGAACAGCGGATATTGCAATCTGTCACTTGGACATTAACGCAGTTTGATTCGGTAGCCAAAGTCAAATTGAAGATGAATGGGCATGAATTAAAAGAAATGCCTGTGAACGGCACACCGATCTCAGATGATCTAAGCAGAGAGGATGGCATTAATATTCAGCACGAGGCGGCTGCGGATATGACGGCGACAAAGCCAGTGACCGTTTACTACTTATCTGAATCTGATGAGCAGACCTACTACGTCCCGGTCACAACAAGAGCGCCAAAAGACGAGGATGATCCAATTACAGCAGCCATTGATGAGCTGGTTTCTGGGCCAAGCAAAACAAGCCATTTGCTCACAGACTTTGACCAAGATGTCAAGCTGAATGATGTACCAAAAGTAAAAGACGGTCATGTGACACTTGATTTCAATGAATCCATTTTTGGCAGTGTAGATGAAAAGAAAAAAGTCATTTCACAAAAAGTGCTCGATAGTATTGTCCTCACATTAACAGAGCTGCCGGATGTCAAAAGCGTATCTGTGAAGGTAAACGGAAAGGCAGAGCTTGTGAACGAAAAAGGAGCAGAGCTTACAAAGCCGGTTTCGAGACCAGAACAAGTGAATACAGGTAGTTTTTAACGTCACACATTGATATAATGGAGAAAAAGAGGCATGCCTATTCGCTGCCTCTTTTTTATTCCAAGCGATTAGAACCGGCTGAGGTTGTCAAAGTTATTAAGAGAACCCTGCTGACATCATGCGGAATTTATATCGTAACGGAGGTAAATCATGAGATTAGATGAAAGACAATATGATGAATTAAGAAAAATTGAAATAGAGGCAGGCTACATTACGCATCCAGAAGGCTCTGTCTTAATCTCAGCGGGAAATACTAAGGTGATTTGTAACGCATCAATCGAAGACCGTGTACCTCCTTTTTTAAGAGGAGAAGGAAAAGGCTGGATCACAGCAGAATATAGCATGCTTCCAAGAGCAACAGCGCAAAGAACGATTAGAGAATCTTCTAAAGGAAAAGTCACAGGACGTACAATGGAAATTCAGCGGTTGATTGGACGAGCACTCCGCGCAGTCGTTGACTTAGAAAAGGTTGGGGAGCGCACGATTTGGATTGATTGTGATGTCATTCAAGCAGACGGCGGAACACGGACGGCGTCCATCACAGGTGCTTTTGTTGCCATGACACTTGCGATTCAAAAGCTTCGAGCAGAAGGGGTCATGAAAGAAAATCCAATTACTGATTATTTAGCGGCGATATCCGTGGGAATTGATTCTAAGCAGGGACTTCTGTTAGATTTAAATTATGTAGAAGATTCTTCCGCTGAAGTGGATATGAATGTTATCATGACAGGAGCTGGACGCTTTGTTGAACTTCAAGGAACAGGCGAAGAAGCCACTTTTTCAAGAGAGCAGCTAAACGGACTGCTTGATCTAGCCGAAAAGGGCATTAAGGAATTAATTGAAAAGCAAAAAGCAGTGACAGGAGAAGTCATCGAATAAGCAGAAGGGTTTGATCAGGATGAAAACAGCCATCATCGCAACGCATAATCCGGGTAAAGCGAAAGAATTCAAAGCCATTCTTGAGCAAAAGGGCTTCACGGTCAAAACACTAGTGGATATTGGATTTACGGAAGAGATCGAAGAAACAGGACAAACCTTCGAAGAAAATGCGATGATCAAAGCCGAGTCGATTCAGGCCAAAGCAGGTGAAATGGTGATCGCAGACGATTCTGGTCTTTCAATTGATTATCTTGGCGGGAAACCTGGCGTCTATTCAGCGAGATATGCTGGTGAGCATAAAGACGATGCTGAGAATGTAAGGAAAGTGCTGAGCGAGCTTAAAGGAATTGAAAAAGAAGACCGCACAGCCAGATTCAGATGTGCCCTTGCTGTCAGCATACCAGGCAAAGAAACCCAAACGGTAGAAGGATCAGTAGAAGGCTTCATCGCAGAAGAACCGATTGGTGAAAACGGCTTCGGATACGACCCAATTTTCATCGTCAAAGACAAAGACCAAACGATGGCCCAATTATCACCAAATGAGAAAAACAAGATTAGCCATCGAGCGGTTGCGCTTCAAAAGCTTTCATCACTTCTAGACGCAAATGAATAAGGGGGAATGAAGCCATGAAGATACTCATCATTAGTGATAGTCATGGACTCACAGACGAACTTCAAACCATTGCCAAACGGTATACAGCTAAGGTAGACATGATGATTCACTGTGGAGATTCAGAACTCGAAACGAACCACCCAGCACTCGAAGGATACAAAGTCGTCAAAGGAAATTGTGACTTTATGGGCGAATTTGAAGAAGAGCTCCTGCTCCCACTTGATGGAGGCGGAAAACTATTTCTTACCCACGGACATCTGCATGGCATCAAACAATCCTTGCTTCAAGTCTACTACCGTGCAGAAGAGCTAGGAGCAGACATTATCTGTTTTGGCCACTCGCACATCCCGGGCAGTGAGCTGTTAAGAGGAAAGCTACTCATCAACCCAGGCAGCGTCCACCTGCCAAGAGTGCGAAAAGAGCGCAGCTATGCTATACTGACACTAGATGGAAGCGAAGCAAACGTACAATTTTACACGGACGAAGGTCTCGCGATACCAGACCTCGAAAACACCGTCACATTGGAAGGTATTTCATAAGGGTGCATCATCTGCTCCTTATGAAAAAACTTTCGAAAAACCGTTGACTTTAAAGAACAATAGTAATATAATAAATCTTGTCGCTGAGGTAATACAGCTTAGCACACTACATAACAACATGTCCCAGTAGCTCAGCAGGATAGAGCAACGGCCTTCTAAGCCGTCGGTCGGGAGTTCGAATCTCTCCTGGGACGTATTTTTTAAGACCCGTTATTGATACGTATTGTGTCCGTTGAATCAAATGATGACATAGACGTTTTGATAGCGGTTTTTTTCGTGTACTTAAGACATGCGTTAGGATGTACGTTGGCCAAAACGGAGGTAATTATCGTTATGGCTCGAAAATTTATAGGCGAAAGGAGTCCGACGGCCAAGCGGACAGTCTCACGGCCATCTCATGACCAGGTACTATCTATCTTACGACGTATGGAAAGATAAGTCGCAAATAAATATTATGCTTCGAGAGATCTCGAGGATGAAAGGATACGGAAAGGATAAACAATCTTTATACTTTTCTGATTTCACCGTTTTCCCCGAAGTATAAATGAAGACGGGCGGGGTGGTTGCCTCTCTTATCGGATAACGACTAGAGAGGGATATAAGCAATATGCGTCTGATTCAGAGATATGTAAGTCCTGCTCGTTTCTAGATAATTGTACACACAGTCAAAATCACACTAAACAGATTTATCGTCATATTTGGCAGGACTACTTAGATGAAGCAGACCATCTCAGACACACCGAAATGAATAAGAACATCTACGCAAAACGTAAAGAAACGATTGAACGCGTTTTTGCGGATGCAAAAGAAAAGCATGGTATGCGTTGGACGAAACTTCGTGGACTGAAAAAAGTTTCAATGCAGGCGATGCTTACTTTCGCTGCCATGAATCTCAAAAAGCTAGCAAACTGGACATGGAAAGGACCATGTCCAGCGTAAGACAACTGATAAATTTTATCAAAATAAGTGAAAACCCCACTTTTATGTCTACGGTCTGAAGCCATCTAGTCAAACTAGGTGGCTTTTGCAATTATTCGACAGCTTTCACCAATTTTAAGGCAAATTTAAGCTTCATTTTATTTCAAATACATTAAATCTTTGTTACAATAAGACAGCTTTGCCTTAAAGATACGTTCATATATTCGACATCTTTTTTTCATTATTTCTTAAAATCTTTATGTTTCGATATGAAACCTTTGGATGATCCGTACGTCTTTATTAGTGCCAAAAGAAAAGAGGTTATCAATATGATATTCAAAAAGCTATCAGAAAATAAGTCTATAAAATGGATAGGATATACAAGTTTTTACTTACTTATTTTGCTATTAATGTTTTTTGTTTACGGATTCCATACTGCAAATACGGGATCATTCATTTACAACGATTTTTAATTGGAGATTAAACTATGAAACTATTACACGCGATTCATGAATACCAGCAAACGAAACCGACACAGCCAGCATTTGTTTCTCAACATGCTTCGATCACATATGATGAGCTTTGGCGTCTATCAGACCAAATGGCTGGTGCGATTGATGCAGTCGTAGCGGACAGTGCACCTGTCATTGTATACGGTCATATGGAGCCAGAGATGCTGATTTCTTTCTTAGGAAGTGTGAAATCAGGCAGACCTTATATTCCGGTTGACATCTCAATACCTGTCGAGCGTATCGTCTCGATTATTGAAAGTTCAAAAGCCAGTCTATTGATTTGTGCGCATGAACAGGCCGTACCTGATGTGGAAAAACACATTCAGGTGAAGAGTGCGGCAGCGCTTTTAGCACTTGAAAAAGAAGCGCCGCCATCTTCCCATTGGGTTCAAGGTGATGACGTCTTTTATATCATTTATACGTCAGGTAGTACTGGAAAGCCTAAGGGAGTTCAGGTAACAGCCGACAATTTAGAAAGCTTTACAGAGTGGATATGCAGCGACTTCCCAATTGGCGAGGGACGCACCTTCTTAAATCAAGCACCATTTTCTTTTGACTTATCGGTGATGGATCTCTATCCAGCGCTTCAATCAGGTGGGACGCTTTACTGTTTAGTGAAGGATCTCGTCAATAAGCCGAAGGATATGTTTGTAGCACTTGGTCAATCTGACGTTGAGGTGTGGACATCGACACCTTCCTTTGTGCAAATGTGCTTAATGGACCCTTCCTTTACAGGTGAGCTTTTACCGGAACTGAAGGTTTTCCTTTTCTGCGGTGAGGCGCTTCCTGTATCTGTTGCAAGTGCACTCCTTGAGCGATTTCCAAAGGCACAGGTCTTTAATACGTACGGTCCAACTGAAGCAACCGTTGCGATCACATCAATTGAAGTAACGAAGGAGATTGTTGATCAGCACGATTCTTTACCAGTGGGCTATGCCAAACCTGATACAGATATCGTCATTTTAGATGAAGAAGGTAAGACTCTTCTAGATGGAGAAAAAGGGGAAATTGTCATCGTGGGGCCAAGCGTCAGCAAAGGGTACTTAGGTGAACAAGCCTTAACGAATAAAGTGTTCTTTGAATACGAAGGCCACCCTGCGTACCGCACAGGTGACGCAGGTGTGAAACAGGATGGTTTACTTACATGCCACGGCCGTCTTGATTATCAAATTAAGCTGCATGGATACCGGATGGAGCTTGAAGAAATCGAATACCATGTGAGCGAGACGACGTATGTCAATGCTTGTGTGATTGTTCCGTTTCAGCCAAACGGCCATGTGGAGTTCTTAATTGCAGCGATTGTCCCATCAGAGCATTCATTTGAAAAAGAATATCAGCTGACAAGTGCGATTAAGAAAGAAATGGCGGATTCACTGCCTGCATACATGATTCCAAGAAAATTTGTTTATCTTGAGCAGCTGTACATGACGTCAAACGGGAAGGTTGACCGTAAGAGAATCGCGAAAGAGGTTCTTCTATGATTCCGTTTAGTTCATTCTTTTTCTTCATTCTTATTGGTATTCTCCTTTTGCCGACGATGATTCTCGGTCTTCACGGCAAAAGAATGCAGGGATACAACATGTTTGCAACGGTTGTGGCGCTGGCGCTTATTTTCTCAAAAGATGCACATGGCGCCCTGCTGCTCTTCTTGTTCACAGTGTGGCAAGTGCTAATGATCTGCCTGTACCTTGCGTACCGACTAAAGGCGAATCAAGCAACTGTTTTTTATATGGCGGTTGTGGCATCCATTTTGCCGCTTGTGCTGTCAAAAATCTTACCGTTCTTTTTAACTCATCAGCCGCATCACCCGCCGCCAATCAACTGGCTAAGCTTTTTAGGAATCTCCTATTTAACATTTAAAGGTGTTCAGTTAATTATTGAGACGAGAGACGGCTTGATTAAAAAGAAAATCCCGATCCACCGTTTGGTCTATTTCATCGTCTTTTTCCCGACGATTTCATCGGGTCCAATCGATCGATACCGCCGGTTTGAAAAGGATATGGATACACCGCCTGAAAAGGAAGTGTACAGTGACCTCCTATATGCAGGGATTCATAAAATCTTTATTGGCTTCCTATATAAGTTCATAATTGGATATTTGATTCACACGTATATCTTGATGAATATTCATCATATTAGCAGCAGTCACTTTGTTCAGCAGTTAACGTATATGTATGCCTACAGCATGTATTTGTTCTTTGACTTTGCTGGATATACAGCGTTTGCTGTGGGTGTGAGTTATATTATGGGCATTAAATCGCCAGAAAACTTTAATAAACCGTTTATTAGCCGGAACATTAAAGACTTCTGGAATCGCTGGCATATGTCCTTGTCCTTCTGGTTCAGAGACTACGTGTTTATGAGATTTGTGTTCTTTATGACAAAAAAGAAGTGGATCCAAAACCGTATGGCTGTATCAAATATTGGGTACTTTGTCCTCTTTCTATTGATGGGTGCTTGGCATGGACTCGCACTTCAATATATTATTTATGGACTATACCATGCAATTGTCATGTCCAGTTACAATTTATTTGAGAAATGGAATAAAAAACACAAGTGGTGGCCTGATAATAAGGTCACAACCGTTGTGTCGATCATTATTACATTCCATGTGATTTGTTTCGGCTTTTATATCTTTTCAGGAAAACCATTTCACCATTAATCATTAAGGGAGTAGAAAATTATGGAATTTGAAAATGAAGTATATAGTATTATTGCAGAGGTTTGTCAGGAAGACGTTGTGAAAGAAAATCCAGAGATTGCGATTTTTGAAGAAGGCCTTCTTGATTCATTTGGTACAGTAGAATTGCTCATGGCGATTGAAAGACAGCTAGGAATTACTGTTCCGATTACAGAATTCGATCGTGATGTGTGGGATACGCCGAATCACATTGCTGAGAAGCTGGCAGAGATGAAGTAATGAAAAAGCGTTTTTTTGGGCCGCTTATTTTAGCGGCTGTTCTCTTCATTGGTTTTCTTCTTGTACCAAATGCATGGCTCACGCATCTGATCCCAAAAGACAAATTACAAAAGTCAGCTACAGAATTAGATCCAGAGATGTTCCAAGGGCTTTATTTACAAGATGAAATGCTGAAAGATCCGACTTATTTGCCCATCTATGGATCTTCTGAGCTATCACGTTTTGATCCATATCACCCTTCGAATTTCTTTCATGAGAATCCTCAAGGTTTTACACCTTATCTTGTTGGAAAAGGTGGATCGCAATCATTAATTCATGCGATGAACTTCGCAGCGCATATGGATAAATTAAAGGGGAAAAAGCTTGTGTTTATCTTGTCTCCCCAGTGGTTTGTGAAATGGGGATCTGATGAGAATCACTTTGCACCTAACTATTCAGCGCTTCAAGCGCTTGATCTAGCCTATAATAAAGAAATTGATCCAGCTGTAAAAAAAGAGTTGATGAAAAGAATCATGACGTTTAAAGCAGTGAAGAACGACATGGTGATCACAGAGCTTTTTAAAGCAGAGCTTTCTGGGAACAAATTCGCATTTGGCGCACTTTCTCCTGTTGCGAAAATGTATTATGGCATGCTTCAAAAGAAAGACATGTACTATACGATTGGATCGGGGCACGAGCGCAAGCTTCGTCCGTCTCCTTCAGTCAAAGGGAAAACATGGACTGAGCTTGAAAAGGAAGCGAGTGTATTAGGTGCGAAAAAAGCAGGGGACAACCCGTTTTATATCGATCAGAGGCTGTTTGACCGCAAGCTGAAGCCGATCTTGAAAAAGATGAAGGATTCCCGCCAAGATCACTCTTATGCAGAATCACCAGAATACAAAGATTTTCAGCTCATGCTGGATATTTTAAAACAAGCAGGAGCAAAGCCTTTGTTTGTGACGATTCCAGTGAACGGAAAATGGTATGACTACATTGGTTTCCAGAAAGAGGGTCGTATAGGGTATTATGGAAAAATCAATCGCCAAATTCGAGATAATGGGTACGAAGTCGCAGATTTGACTTCACATGAGTATGATCCATATTTCTTTAAAGATACGATTCACGTGTCTTATAAGGGATGGGTGTACATCAATAAGGCGATCGAGAAGTTTTACAAAGAGCAGTAGAATGCAGCGGCTTTCTGCTGCTTTTTGTTTGTCGAATGAGTGAATGTCTTGTATAACTGATGATGATGTAAAAGGAAAAGCAAAAGACAGATTGTCAAAATGGTTCGGTGAAAAAACTGA
This sequence comes from Bacillus sp. FJAT-53060, assembly GCF_037104745.1. NCBI lineage: Bacteria > Bacillati > Bacillota > Bacilli > Caryophanales > Bacillaceae > Bacillus > Bacillus sp. FJAT-53060. The sequence goes on along the minus strand of NZ_JBAWSW010000014.1, from coordinate 42,407 downwards.
TACGTCTTTGATTGATCCAAAGCTTGAGTATGGCGGTATGCCGTCTGCATAAAGAAAAGCCTCCAAAAACGGAGGCTTTTGTGATTATCCTAAAAATTTCACGCAAACTGGCTGAGGAACGGTGATGTCTGATTGTAAGACAGTGAGTCTTCCTGTTTCCTTGTCGCGTTTGTATAATACAAGGTTGCTAGATTCTTGATTTGATCCGATTAGGAATTCTTCTGTTGGATCAAGCACAAAGTCTCTAGGCCAATTTCCTTCAGATGATGCAATGTCGACAAGACTCAATTGGCCGTCATCGTCTGTTTTAAAAATCGCGATGCTGTCATGTCCGCGATTTCCTGCATAAACAAATTTTCCGTCTGAAGAGACATGAATTGCGCTCCCTTGATTGTTCTCAGTAAAATCACTTGGTATAGTCGCGATGGTTTGGACTTCTTCGAAATGACCATCTTCAAAATAACGAAGCACAATGACCTCTGAACTTATCTCTGTCATCACATACGCCACTGGTTTCGTTGGGTGGAATGTGATATGACGAGGCCCGCTGCTTGGTTTCGTTTCAAATGTATGAATAAGCTTTAGCTCGCCACTTTCTCTCGTATACGTATAAATGCCATCCGTTCCAAGGTCAACAGCCACTGCAAATTTTTCATCTGGTGTCAGACCCATAAAGTGAGTGTGCGGTTTTTCCTGACGGTCTTTGTTAGGTCCAGTACCCTCATGCTGCGCCTGTGACAGCGTGCGGATGACTGAGCCGTTTTCAGCGTCGATTTCATACATCTCAGCTGTTCCTTTATGATAGTTCGCTGTAAAAGCTATTTTCGTTTGACTGTCCACGCTGACGTGACAAGGAGAAGCCCCATCGGCAAGCTCTTGGTTGATGAAACTCAGGGCGCCGGTTTCAGCATTAATTTGATAAGCAGCAAGACCGCCCTGCGATCCTTTTTTCACGACAGCATACACAAACTTTTGAGAGTCTGAGACTGTTAAATATGTTGGGTTTTCAAGTTCAGCAGCTACTTCTACTTGTTCAATCTGCTGCTTGTCCGTATCTAATGTAAAAGAATAGATTCCTTTACTGTCTCCCTTTGTATACGTTCCGATATAACCTCTGATGTTAGCCATGTATTGCCCTCCTTTTATAAGATGCTCTCATTCTATCATAAATTCATAGGAAAACGTTTTAGAAAGGCATACCGAAGGACAAAAGCGGTGAAATCTGACAACGTTCATCAAAAAGAATTTGATAAAGTATCACAAAAGTTTGTTCAAATGAAAACCGTTCATGTAAAGTAAATAAATTGAAGAAAAAATACAAAAAATTTTAAGTTTTTTCATTCCTTGTCTAGCAAAGGTGTAAGCGTATACATTTTATTTTGATTAGTCTAAATTGTCTAATAATTTTAAAAATACTGTTGACACTGTATGGAAAGCGGCGTAAGATGGGTTCAACAAAAGTTAAACAAACACGCAGAGCAAGCGTGAGACACTCCAAAAAAGTGTCAACTACTTTTTGTTTGAAAGAGAGGGTGCTCACTGAAAATGGAAGACCAAAAGGAACAGTGGATCTTTTTAAACGATGAACTCGTGAAAAAAGAGGATGCGAAAATTTCAGTTTATGATCATGGCTTCTTATATGGTGACGGTGTTTTCGAAGGAATCCGCGTGTATAACGGAAATATCTTCCGAATGAAAGAGCATTTAGATCGTCTATATGATTCCGCCAGGTCCATTATGCTGAACATTCCATATTCACTTGAGGAACTTACGGAAAAAATGATTCATACAGTTGAAAGGAACAACCTAAAGGATGCCTATATCCGCATTGTCGTCTCAAGAGGAGTAGGTGATCTTGGTTTAGATCCAAACAACTGCGGGAGAGCCAACATAGTGATTATTGTAGAACCGCTGGCCATCTTTCCAAAGCACCTATATGAAACGGGTATTGATATTGTGACAGTACCGACGAGACGAAATCGTCCTGATGTACTTAGTCCAAAAGTGAAATCATTAAACTATTTGAATAATATTCTTGTCCGGATCGAAGCCCATATGGCCGGTGTGAGTGAAGCGCTGATGCTAAACGATCAAGGGTACGTGGCAGAAGGTTCTGCGGACAACGTGTTTATTTATAAAAAAGGCAAGTTTTATACACCGCCAGGTTATATCGGCGCTCTTGAAGGCATTACACGAAATGCCATCATGGAGATTGCAGAAGACTTAGGCTACGAAGTGAAAGAAGAGCCATTCACAAGACATGATGTGTATACAGCAGAAGAGGTCTTCCTGACAGGAACCGCTGCCGAAGTCATTGCCGTTGTAAAGGTTGACGGCCGTACAATCGGTGAAGGAAAACCTGGGTTTCACACAAACAAACTTCTTGAACAATTCCGCAAGCGAGTGGTTGAAGAAGGAGAAAAAGTAGTCTTTACAGATGAAAACATTCACGCAAGCTAAATAGATATTGATAAACGTTGAAGAGGACTAGTAGATTTAGAGTCAGTATCTACAGAGAGCCGGTGCTAGCTGGAAACCGGTGTTACTTTCTAAAGTGAACTCACCTCTGAGTGTCTGCTTGAAATGATAGTAGGGCAGGTCGAGTGACATTGTTTCACTCGTTACCAAAATGGATGAAAGATGTCCGTGAGACGGCAGCATGATTTGCCGTGAACAAGGGTGGTACCGCGAAAAACAAAGCTTTTTCGCCCCTTTGACCTAGTGAAAAGTAGTGTCATTGTGGGGTGAGAAGGCTTTTTTATATGGTCTCATATCTCGATCTTGAATAGAAAAGGTTGAAAGGACTTGACTGAAGTAAGACAAAGAGGAGGAAATTAAATGGGGACAAATGTACAAGTGGAGATGGAAAAATCAAAAGCACCACAAACAATGAACGGTGCACTCATGTTAATTGAAGCACTCAAAAGAGAAAAAGTAGAAGTCATTTTCGGATATCCAGGCGGAGCAGTTTTACCGATCTACGATAAAATTTACGATTCTGGTTTATTTCATGTCCTGCCAAGGCATGAGCAAGGAGCCATTCATGCAGCAGAAGGGTACGCAAGAGTATCTGGTAAACCGGGCGTTGTCATTGCAACGTCAGGACCTGGCGCTACAAACCTTGTCACAGGAATTGCAGATGCGATGATTGATTCACTGCCTCTTGTCGTAATTACAGGGCAGGTGGCAACCTCGGTTATTGGATCGGATGCTTTCCAAGAAGCAGATGTGCTTGGCATCACAATGCCGATTACAAAGCACAGCTATCAAGTCAGACATCCAGAAGATTTGCCAGGTGTCATTAAAGAGGCGTTTCATATCGCAACAACAGGCAGGCCTGGTCCAGTCCTAATTGATATTCCAAAAGATGTTGCGGGCATTGAAGGAACGTTTGAATACGATCAGCCAATCGATTTACCTGGCTATCACCCAAAAATCGAGCCGAACTATTTGCAAATTCGCAAACTAGTAGAAGCTGTGAGCAGAGCAAAGAAACCAGTCATTCTAGCAGGAGCTGGTGTTCTTCATGGCAAAGCGTCGGAAGAATTAAGAAAATATGCTGAGCAGCAGCAAATTCCGGTAGCTCATACGCTGTTAGGACTTGGCGGATTCCCAGCAAAGCATCCTCTTTTCCTTGGGATGGCTGGCATGCACGGCACATATGCGGCGAACATGGCCCTTCATCAATGTGACCTGCTCATTTCAATTGGAGCTAGATTTGATGACAGGGTAACAGGAAATCTCAATCATTTTGCGAAACATGCGAAGGTGGCTCATATTGACATCGATCCAGCGGAAATCGGAAAGAACATTCACACCCATATCCCAGTTGTAGGAGACAGTAAGCTAGTGCTTGAAGAGCTGATCAAGCAAGAAGGGAAGCAAGGGGAATCAGACGAGTGGAAGAGCCAATTAAATCAGTGGAAGGAAGAATATCCACTCTGGTACGTCGAAAACGAAGAAGAAGGCTTTAAGCCTCAAAAGCTGATCGAATACATTTATCACTTCACAAAAGGTGAAGCTATTGTGGCAACAGATGTCGGACAGCACCAAATGTGGGCTGCTCAGTTCTACCCATTTGAAAATGCAGATAAGTGGGTGACATCTGGTGGGCTTGGCACAATGGGTTTTGGTTTACCCGCAGCCATTGGCGCACAGCTAGCTGATCAAGAGGCAACCGTTGTGGCGATATTAGGAGACGGAGGCTTCCAAATGACCTTACAAGAACTTGCCGTTATCCGTGAGCTGAACCTTCCAGTCAAAGTGATTGTTCTGAATAATCATAGTCTTGGAATGGTAAGACAATGGCAAGAAATTTTCTACGAAGAACGTTACTCGCATTCTAAATTTTCAGAGCAGCCAGACTTCGTGAAACTATCTGAATCTTACGGCATTAAAGGGATCAGAATCTCATCAGACGAAGAGGCGAAAGAAAAGCTTGAAGAAGCGCTAACCTCTAGAGAGCCTGTATTCATTGATGTCAATGTAGCAAGAGATGAAAAAGTATTCCCGATGGTAGCACCGGGGAAAGGACTTCATGAGATGGTGGGGGTGAAACCTTGAAAAGCATAATTGTTTTGACTGTATTAAATCGATCAGGCGTACTGAACCGAATCACAGGCCTTTTTACAAAAAGACACTATAACATTGAAAGCATTACGGTCGGCCATTCTGAGATTCAAGATGTATCACGCATCACGTTCGTCGTCCATGTAGATCAAGAGAAAGACATCGAACAGCTGACAAAACAGTTGAACAAACAAATTGATGTCCTCAAAGTAACAGATATTACAAACCAATCAATCGTTCAGCGAGAGCTGGCTTTGATAAAAGTCGTTTCTGCACCAGCATCTAGAATGGAAATCACAGGGGTCATTGAACCGTTTAGAGCTTCTATTGTAGATGTGAGCAGAGAGAGTGTCGTCATTCAGGTGACAGGTGAGTCTTCAAAAATTGAAGCACTCATTGAATTACTCAAGCCATACGGCATTAAAGAAATCGCCAGAACTGGCACAACGGCCTTTGCGAGAGATAATCAGCAAAAGCCGCAAACAAATAAAACAATTTCAATTGTCTAAACAAAAGGAGAGAGTCAAATGGTAAAAGTATATTATAACGGGGATATTCAAGAAAACGTATTAAATGGTCAAAAGGTTGCAATCATTGGTTACGGATCACAAGGTCATGCACATGCACTGAATTTAAAAGAAAGCGGCTTAGATGTCATTGTCGGTGTGAGAAAAGGTGGATCTTATACAAAAGCACAAGCAGACGGCCATCAAGTTTTCACAGTAAAAGAAGCTGCAGCACAAGCAGACGTCGTCATGGTATTACTTCCAGATGAGCAGCAAAAGAAAGTATATGACGAAGAAATCAAAGATCAATTAGAAGCAGGCAACTCACTTGTATTCGCACACGGATTTAACGTCCATTTTCATCAAATTGTTCCTCCAAGTGACGTAGATGTATATCTTGTTGCTCCAAAAGGTCCAGGACATCTTGTGAGAAGAACATATGAGCAAGGCGCTGGTGTACCTGCACTATTTGCCATCTACCAAGATGTATCTGGTCAAGCGAAAGACAAAGCACTTGCTTATGCGAAAGCAATTGGCGGAGCAAGAGCTGGCGTACTTGAAACGACATTTAAAGAAGAAACAGAAACGGATCTATTCGGAGAGCAAGCAGTTCTTTGTGGAGGTCTTACTTCATTAGTGAAAGCAGGATTCGAGACATTAACAGAAGCTGGTTATCAGCCAGAGCTTGCATACTTCGAGTGTTTACATGAGCTAAAGCTGATCGTTGACCTTATGTATGAAGAAGGACTAGAAGGCATGAGATATTCAATCTCTGATACTGCACAATGGGGTGACTTCGTATCAGGACCACGCATTGTGGATGAAAAAGTAAAAGAATCAATGAAAGCAGTCTTGACTGACATTCAAAATGGAACATTTGCAAAAGAATGGATTGTTGAAAACCAAGTGAATCGTCCACGCTTCAACGCCATCAATGCAAGTGAAAGTGAGCACCAAATTGAAATCGTTGGAAGAAAGCTTCGTGAAATGATGCCTTTCGTCAAACAAGGAAAGAAAAAGGAAGCGGTGAGCGTCGGTGCGGAAAATTAATTTTTTTGACACAACACTTCGAGATGGAGAGCAATCACCAGGAGTGAACTTAAATGCACAAGAAAAGCTAATCATTGCAAAACAGCTTGAGCGCCTTGGGGTTAATATCATTGAAGCGGGTTTTCCCGCTTCATCCCGAGGGGATTTCTTAGGCGTACAAGAAATTGCAAGAACCATCAAAAACTGTTCAGTTGCAGGTCTTGCACGATGTGTGAAAGGTGACATTGATGCTGCGTGGGACGCATTAAAGGATGGGGCTAAACCAAGAATTCACGTCTTTATTGCGACTTCTGACATTCACCTTAATCATAAACTAAAGAAAACACGTGAGGAAGTTGTAGAACAGGCTGTCTCAATGGTGAAATACGCAAAAGAACGCTTTCCAGTTGTTCAGTGGTCAGCAGAAGATGCGTGCCGTACAGATCTTGCTTTCTTAGCAGAAATTGTAGAGAAAGTCATTGACGCTGGGGCAAGTGTCATTAATTTACCTGATACAGTTGGATACCTAGCGCCAAAAGAGTACGGAAATATCTTTAAATATATGAAGGAACACGTTCCAAATATCGATCGCGTGAATTTGTCGGCGCACTGCCACGATGACCTTGGCATGGCTGTCGCAAACTCACTTGCAGCAATCGAAAATGGAGCAGATCAAATCGAAACAGCTGTCAATGGTATTGGAGAACGCGCAGGGAATGCTGCTTTAGAAGAAATTGCTGTTGCCCTTCATATTCGAAAAGATTTTTATCAGGTCGAATCAACGATTCAATTGAATGAAATTAAGCGTACAAGTGATATAGTGAGCAAATACTCAGGTATGATTGTCCCGCGCAATAAAGCAGTCGTCGGAAACAACGCTTTTGCACATGAATCAGGTATTCACCAAGATGGTTTCCTCAAAGAAAAGACAACCTATGAAATTATTTCTCCAGAGCTTGTTGGTGTCACAACAGATGTGCTTGTCCTTGGAAAACACTCCGGAAGACATGCGTTTAAAGACCGCTTGAAAACACTAGGCTTTAAACTAACTGAAGAAGAAATCAATAAGTTCTTCGAGACATTCAAGAACTTAACAGAGAAGAAGAAGGAAATCACGGATGATGATTTGATCTCTATTATATTAGAAGAAAAAGTAGCAGACCGTAAAATCGGCTATGAATTTGAAAGCCTTCAAGTCCACTATGGGACAGAACAAATGCCAACGGCGACGGTTTCTCTTAAAAATCAAGAAACGCAGGAAGTCATTCAAGAAGCAGCTACAGGTGCTGGCAGTGTAGAAGCTGTGTACAACACGCTTGAGCGCTGTATGGAGGAAAGAATTCATTTGCTAGACTACCGTATTCAATCAAATGGAAAAGGCAGAGATGCGCTAGCGGAAGTATATGTCACTGTTTCAATAGAAGGAAAAGAAACAGCAGGACGCAGTGTAGCGCAAGATGTGCTAGAAGCATCGGCTAAAGCTTACGTCAATGCAGTGAACAGGCATTTAATTTTTAAATCAAATCTAATAGAAATTGAGAAACATCATGCCATCTCATAGGAAAGGAGGAAGGTACTCATGAAAAAGAAAATTGCACTTTTGCCCGGCGATGGAATCGGACCGGAAGTCTTAACATCAGCGGTCGCTGTCCTGCAAGAGACAGCCGCTCAATTTCAACACGAATTTGAATTCGAAACAGCCCTTATTGGCGGTATAGCGATAGACGAAAAAAACAATCCGCTCCCTAAGGAAACAGTAGAAGTGTGCAAAAGCGCAGATGCGATTTTATTAGGAGCAGTTGGCGGGCCGAAGTGGGATCAAAACCCCCCAGAACTTCGCCCTGAAAAAGGCTTGCTTGCCATTCGCAAGCAGCTGGACTTATTTGCAAACATTCGTCCTGTCAAAGTATTCGATAGCTTGAGCGAGGCTTCACCCCTAAAACAAGATCACATTAGCGGTGTAGATTTCGTCATTGTTCGTGAATTAACAGGAGGCCTCTATTTTGGTGAACCAAGTGAGCGCTATACGGATGATGAAGGAAAAGAAGCTGCGGTTGATACGCTTCTTTATACAAAGGAAGAGATTGTTCGTGTATTAAAAGAAGCGTTCGACATGGCGTTAACGAGACGGAAAAAAGTAACGTCTGTGGATAAAGCGAATGTTCTCGCTTCTAGTAAACTATGGCGGGAAGCGGTAGAAGAAGTTGCATCCCAATATCCAGATGTCGCATATGAGCACATGCTCGTAGATAACGCCGCCATGCAGCTTATTTATAAGCCCGCTCAATTTGATGTCATCGTGACAGAGAATATGTTTGGCGACATTTTAAGTGACGAAGCATCTATGATTACTGGCTCACTCGGTATGTTGCCATCTGCTAGTCTATCAAGCACAGGACTTCATTTATATGAACCAATTCATGGTTCAGCACCCGATATTGCGGGGCAAAATGTCGCAAACCCTCTGGCAACCATTTTGTCAGCAGCCAGCTTGCTTAGAACATCCTTTGCATTAGAAGATGAAGCGGCTGCAATAGAAGAAGCTGTGGAAGCCGTTCTTGCCTCTGGCAAACGAACAAAGGACCTAGCATCAAAAAAGGGAACGTATGAAACGACTGATGATATCACGAAAGTAGTTGTAGACGCACTCAAACAACGTGCGAAAACAATTGTATAAAAAGACATTTTGTTGAATTAGGTAGAGGGAGGAAAAAGGGTTATGCCTCGAACAATCATCGAAAAAATATGGGATCAGCATGTTGTCAAAAATGGCGAGGGAAAACCAGACCTTTTATATATTGATCTGCACTTGGTGCATGAAGTGACGTCACCTCAAGCATTTGAAGGATTAAGACAAAAAGGACGCAAGGTGAGAAGACCTCAAAACACATTTGCGACGATGGACCACAACATTCCGACTGTGAATCGATTTGTGATCAAAGATGAGATTGCGAAGAAGCAAGTCAGTGCTCTAGAGCGCAACTGTGCTGAATTTGGGGTCCGTCTAGCTGACCTTCACAGTGTAGACCAAGGAATTGTCCATGTCGTTGGACCAGAGCTTGGGTTGACACTTCCGGGGAAAACAATCGTTTGTGGAGATAGTCATACATCCACGCACGGCGCGTTTGGCGCACTTGCCTTCGGGATCGGTACAAGTGAGGTTGAACATGTACTTTCCACACAAACACTTTGGCAGCAGCGTCCGAAAACACTAGAAATTAGAGTAGACGGAAAGCTTCAAAAAGGGGTAACAGCCAAAGATGTCATTTTAGCAGTGATTGGTGCACACGGCGTGAAGTTTGGTTCAGGTTATGTCATTGAATACACTGGGGAAGTATTCAGAAACATGACGATGGATGAGCGGATGACCGTTTGTAATATGTCGATTGAAGCAGGCGCAAGAGCAGGATTGATTGCACCTGACGAAGTGACCTTTGACTATTGTCGAGGACGCAAATATGCGCCGCAGAGCGAAGATTTTGAAGCAGCCATTGAAGAATGGAAAGAACTTAGAACAGATCCTGGTGCAACCTATGATAAAACCATTATTTTAGATGGAAATGAGATTTCACCAATGGTGACATGGGGGATTAATCCAGGAATGGTTTTGCCTGTGGATGCATCGGTCCCAGGTCCTGAGGATTTTGAACAAGAAGATGATCAAAAAGAAGCGCTCCATGCTTACGAATACATGGGGGTTCATCCGCATCAGCGTATTGAAGACATTACGATTGAGCATGTCTTTATCGGCTCATGTACGAACTCAAGAATGACTGATTTACGTCAAGCAGCTTCTATAATTGAAGGACAGAAAGTAGCTGATCATGTCAGAGCGATTGTGGTGCCTGGCTCTCAAAGTGTCAAACTGCAAGCAGAAGAAGAAGGTCTTCATGAAGTTTTCCTTGAAGCAGGCTTTGAATGGAGAGAATCAGGCTGCAGTATGTGTTTGAGTATGAACAACGATGTGGTGCCAGAAGGCGAACGCTGCGCGTCTACGTCAAACCGTAACTTTGAAGGGCGTCAAGGGAAGGGGGCAAGAACGCATCTTGTCAGCCCGGCAATGGCTGCAATGGCTGCGATACATGGCCGATTTGTCGATGTCAGGAAGTTTAATCAAGAGAAAACAGTCGTGTAAGGAGTTGTCATAGATGGAGCCTTTAGTCACTCATAAAGGAAAAGCCGCTGTGCTTAACCGTATTAATGTAGATACAGATCAAATTATTCCGAAGCAATTTTTGAAAAGAATTGAACGAACAGGATATGGCCAGTTTGCCTTTTTTGACTGGCGATATTTAGCGTATGGAAGGCCAAATCCTGATTTTGAGCTGAATCATCCAATATATGAAGGAGCATCTATTTTGATCGCAGGAGAAAATTTTGGCTGCGGATCATCTAGGGAACATGCGCCTTGGGCGCTTAATGATTATGGTTTCAAAATTATCATCGCTCCATCATTTGCAGATATCTTTCATCAAAACTGCTTTAAAAATGGAATGCTTCCAATCCGTCTTGATTATGATGTGTGGAAAACGTTCGTTTCGTCATATGAGAACAAAGGATATGAGATGACGGTTGATTTAGAAAAGCAGCAAATTCAAGACCAAGATGGGAATATCACCCCTTTTGAAGTAGATCCTCATTGGAGAGAAATGCTCCTGAATGGCTATGATGAGATCTCATTAACATTATTACTAGAAGATGACATTCAAGCATTTGAAGAAAAGCGCAGCAGCTGGCTGCGTGCATAAACAACGAGAAGCCGTCCGCCCGAGCTGTGACGGTTTCTTTTTTTTGCATGAAAGCCTCTCGTTACTTGTGTTTACTAACCTTCGTTGGTAAACTGATTAAAAATATGCGCCTGAAAGGAACGTAAGCATGAAACATGACAAGAAGAAAGATAATGTCATTTTGTTTCCTGGTCTGAAAGAAAGACTGATTGAAAAAGGAATGGCAGCATTAAAAGATAAACATTATCAAGAGGCACTTCACTTATTTTCAGAAGCGAAATCTTATGATGACGATGAAGAATCCGATATTCATCTCGGCATGGCAATTTGTTTTCTAGAGCTAGGCGAGCTACAGGATGCAAAGCGTGTTTGCGTAAAGATGTTAAATGAAGGATATGGTCACTATTTCACAGTGCTTCAAGTATATATGACCATCTTAATTCAACTGAAAGAATATGAGGAAGTCAAACAAACGATTGAGGCTGTACTCGAGGAGAATCACCTTCCAGCCGAAAGCGCGGAGCATTTTTATAAGCTACTCGAATTTAGCAGAAAGATGATTGAATCGCCAGAACAGATTTTAGACGAAGACGAGAGTGATAGCGATGAAATCAATATAGATGATATGCTAGAGCGGCCAGAAGAGCAGGTGCAGTTTATCCATTCATTGAAAGACCGCAATATTTCACCACACATGGGTTTATTAAATACGATCTTACAGAAACCTGACGGAAACCCTTTGGTCAAATCATTGATCTTGCAGCTTCTATCAGATCATGATGTGGCAAAGCCGGTTCATGTGACAAAATTCGGTGATTCTTTAACGCTGGTTCCTTCGGAGGCTGTAAAGCCAGAGCAGGTGCCGCTTCTTCAGCAGGTACTGCGTTTGCTCGATGACACCCTTGGAAATGAAAACCCAACTCTTTATCAAGGGGTGGAAGAGTTATGGCGCAGGCACTTATTTGTGCTTTACCCATTCCTTCCTAAATACACAGATCCGAATCTTTGGGCAGCGGCACTACATAAAGTGGGCTATGAAATGCATGGGATCGAGATTGACCTCGAAGAAGTGCATCTATTGTATGATTTTAACGAACGAGAGTTGAGAGAAGCTTGTACAATGCTGAAAGATATTGAAGAAATTTCTTATTTGTAATTTGTCGATTTAGTTGAAAGACGGACTTGTTATGTTATAATATAATGGTTGTATTTGTGCTTATATAGTGCAGTTGTACGATTCCAACGGTTGAAAGACGATATGTATAATCAAGTTAAATGTTGTATACATAATACCGATTCTTTAGCGGAGTGCGTGGTTTTTGATTGGACGAAGTCTTTAAGATGCTTTAGAATGTAACAACGCACAATCTGAATAGATTTTTGGAGGGAAACACACATGTCAGTAAAATGGGAAAAACAAGAAGGTAACGAAGGTATCTTAACTGTAGAAGTTGACGCTGAAACATTTAACAAAGCACTTGATAATGCATTTAAGAAAGTTGTCAAGCAAGTATCTATCCCTGGATTTCGTAAAGGGAAAGTACCGCGTGGTCTTTTCGAGCAACGCTTTGGTGTAGAATCTCTTTATCAAGATGCATTAGACATTCTTCTTCCGGTTGAATATCCAAAAGCAATCGACGAAGCTGGTATTGAGCCAGTTGATCGCCCTGAAATCGATGTTGAGAAAATCGAAAAAGGCGAAAGCTTAATCTTCACTGCAAAAATAACAGTTAAGCCTGAAGTGAAACTTGGTGACTACAAAGGTCTAAACGTAGAAAAAGACGAAACATTGGTCACTGATGAAGATGTACAAGAAGAGTTAAAAGCAATGCAAAATCGTCAAGCTGAGCTTGTTGTCAAAGAAGAAGGCGCAATCGAAAACGGGGATACAGTTGTTCTTGATTTTGAAGGGTTCGTTGATGGAGAAGTATTCGAAGGCGGAAACGCTGAGAACTACTCTCTTGAAGTAGGTTCTGGTTCATTCATCCCTGGTTTCGAAGAGCAATTAGTTGGTCTTGAAGCTGGCGCTGAAAAAGACGTAGAAGTGACATTCCCAGAAGAATACCATGCTGAAGACCTTGCAGGTAAACCAGCAGTATTCAAAGTGAAAATTCATGAAATCAAAGCAAAAGAACTTCCAGCACTTGACGATGAGTTCGCTAAAGATGTTGATGAAGAAGTAGAAACTCTTGATGAATTAACTGAAAAAACGAAGAAGCGTCTTGAAGAAGCAAAAGAAAACGAAGCAGAAGGAAAACTTCGTGAAGAGCTAGTTGCGAAAGCTTCTGAAAATGCGGAAGCTGACATCCCACAAGCGATGGTCGACACAGAACTAGACCGCATGATGAAAGAATTCGAACAACGTCTTCAAATGCAAGGAATGAACCTTGAGCTTTACTTCCAATTCTCTGGACAAGATGAAGATACGCTTAAAGAGCAAATGAAAGAAGATGCTACAAAACGCATCAAATCTAATCTAACTCTTGAAGCAATTGCTGCTGCAGAAGAGTTACAAGTGTCTGACGAAGAAGTGGAAGGAGAACTTTCAAAAATGGCTGAAGAATACAACATGCCAGTTGAAAATATCAAACAAGCGATTGGATCTACTGACGCAATGAAAGGAGATCTAAAAGTTCGTAAAGCAATTGATTTTCTTGTAGAAAACCGTTAATATGGTGCATAATAATAAAACAGGGCGCGAGTGACTCGTGCCTTGTTTTGTACAATTTTTGACTTATCATTGCTTTTTTTGGAAACGATAGTGTAAGTCACATCTTTCTGTCATACATATCTCAATGTGCAGCGCTAGAAACACATTATTACCGTCTTTTGGGATAGTATGGTAAAATACATACATACTGGACCCAGAAAGGTAGCTGACTGTTAGCTACAGGGAAGTGAAGAAGAATAAGGGGTGAAAGAATGTTTAAATTCAACGAGGAAAAGGGTCAATTGAAATGCTCGTTTTGCGGAAAAACGCAAGATCAAGTGCGTAAACTGGTCGCAGGACCTGGCGTATATATATGTGATGAATGTATCGAGCTTTGCACGGAAATAGTTGAAGAAGAGCTCGGTACTGAGGAAGAAGTTGAATTCAAGGATGTTCCGAAGCCTCATGAAATTCGGGAGATTCTTGATGAATATGTCATCGGACAAGACAATGCGAAGAAATCCTTAGCTGTAGCGGTCTATAACCACTATAAACGGATCAATTCTAACAGCAAGATTGATGATGTTGAGCTTTCGAAAAGTAACATTTCTATGATTGGACCAACAGGAAGCGGTAAAACATTACTTGCTCAAACACTTGCCCGTATTTTAAATGTTCCATTTGCGATTGCAGATGCAACATCACTAACTGAAGCAGGTTATGTTGGAGAAGACGTAGAGAATATTTTACTTAAGCTCATCCAAGCTGCAGACTATGATGTAGAAAAAGCGGAGAAAGGCATTATCTACATCGATGAGATCGATAAAGTAGCAAGAAAATCAGAAAACCCTTCTATCACTCGTGATGTGTCTGGGGAAGGTGTTCAGCAAGCCCTTTTGAAAATTCTTGAAGGAACAGTCGCTAGTGTACCGCCTCAAGGTGGACGTAAGCACCCTCATCAAGAATTCATTCAAATTGATACAACAAATATCCTCTTCATTTGTGGTGGAGCCTTCGATGGAATTGAGCAAATCATCAAACGCCGCCTAGGGCAAAAAGTCATTGGATTCGGTGCGGAAAACAAAATTGAAGACCTTGAAAAAGAAGTCCTTCTATCAAAAGTACTGCCAGAAGACTTGCTGCGCTTTGGTTTAATTCCAGAATTCATCGGCCGTCTACCGGTTATTGCAAGCTTAGAGCCGTTAGATGAAAAAGCACTTGTTGAAATATTGACGAAGCCTAAAAATGCGCTAGTCAAGCAGTATACAAAAATACTTGAGCTTGACGATGTGGAGCTTGAGTTCGAAGAAGATGCTCTCAGCGAGATTGCGAAAAAAGCAATTGAGCGCAAAACAGGAGCTCGTGGTCTTCGTTCAATCATTGAAGGCATCATGCTTGATGTGATGTTTGACCTTCCATCTCGTGATGATATTGAAAAATGTGTCATCACTGGTACAACGGTTGCTGAAGGTGAGCCGCCTCGTCTTGTTTTGAAGGACGGCACAGTCGTTAATAAAGATACAAAAACATCTGCATAATAGAAGTGACTACTCCTGAATCTTTTTGATTCAGGAGTTTTTTATTTATCGTGGAAGACGTGTTTATTCCGTCCAGCTCTAGGAAATACTAGCAGACAGAAACCAATACATACGATTGATGAAGGAGGGAGCCGATTGAGCTGGACAGGAATCGTACTATTTATTCAGCTGTTCTTTGGTATCGTCATCGGGCTATACTTTTGGAACTTACTGCGAAATCAGCGCACACAAAAGGTGACGATCGACAAAGAATCAAAAAAAGAAATGGAAGCACTCAGAAAGATGCGCTTGATCAAGCTGAGTGAACCTTTATCAGAGAAAGTCCGGCCAAAGGAGTTTCAAGATATTGTAGGACAAGAAGATGGCATTCGAGCACTAAAAGCGGCCCTGTGCGGACCGAATCCACAGCATGTCATCGTCTACGGGCCGCCGGGAATTGGAAAAACAGCCGCTGCCCGTCTTGTCATGGAAGAGGCGAAGCGTCACGCTGATTCACCGTTTAAGAAAGATGCTGTGTTCGTAGAGCTTGATGCCACAACTGCGAGATTCGATGAACGAGGCATTGCAGACCCCTTAATTGGTTCAGTGCATGATCCGATTTATCAAGGAGCAGGGGCAATGGGACAGGCAGGCATTCCGCAGCCAAAACAGGGGGCCGTCACGCATGCTCATGGAGGGGTTCTATTTATCGATGAAATTGGTGAACTGCATCCAATTCAAATGAATAAAATGCTAAAAGTACTCGAGGATCGGAAAGTATTTTTAGACAGTGCCTACTATAGTGAGGAAAATACCCAAATTCCGAATCACATTCATGATATTTTCCAAAATGGGCTGCCGGCTGATTTTAGATTGATTGGAGCCACCACAAGAACGCCAGAGGAAATCCCTCCAGCGATTAGATCAAGATGTTTGGAAATTTTCTTTAAGGATCTTGATCAGCATGAGCTGAAAATAGTTGCTGCTAAGGCTGTCCAAAAAATTCAAAAAGAATTAAGTGACGAGGGGCTAAATCTGTTAACTTCCTATGTAAAAAATGGACGTGAAGCAGTCAATATGGTGCAGATCGCGGCAGGCATGGCTGTCACTGAAAACCGAAAAGACATTACGATAGCTGATGTAGAATGGGTCATTCATTCAAGCCAGCTGACCCCAAGATATGAACAAAAAGTAGCGGAAAAGTCAAAAGTGGGGGTAGTGAATGGTCTTGCCGTTTATGGACCGAACAGCGGCGCCCTGCTTGAAATTGAAGTGAATATATGTAAGGCGCTTGAGAAAGGCAGTATCAATATGACTGGCATTGCAGAAGAAGAAAGCATTGGTAACCAGTCTAAGTCCATCAGACGTAAAAGTATGGCCAAAGGCTCTGTTGAAAATGCATTAACAGTGCTTAGAAACTTAGGCATACGGACAAATGAATATGATATCCATATTAATTTTCCAAGCGGTGCCCCTATTGATGGGCCGTCTGCTGGGATAGCGATGGCAACAGCCATTTTCTCTGCCATTCATCATATCCCGATCGATCATCTGACAGCCATGACGGGTGAGATTGGATTGCAAGGTCAAGTGAAGCCGATCGGCGGTGTGATACCGAAAATTAAGGCAGCCAAACAAGCTGGTGCCAAAACAGTAATCATTCCTTATGACAACCAGCAGTCGATCCTAAAAGAGATTGAAGGCGTCACCATTGTGCCTGTGAAGCACTTCCAAGAGGTGCTGGATCAGTGTTTGGTGAATCCACCAGACGAGAAGAAAGATGGACTAGAAGACGAAATGAAAAGAAAATCTGTTTAATCCCCATCATAATATGGGGATTTTTTAGTGAAATAGATCTTTTTTTTCTTTTTCAAGATAAAAAGAAAGGGTATACTACGGTAAGATCATCATTTCTCAAGTCTTTTACATTGTACAAGACTGAAACAGGTATATTATAATGATTCATACTAGTGACGGAGGTGTCAATCAACATGGGAGATGAAATCAAAAAGAATGTTCCGCTCCTTCCATTGCGAGGTTTGCTTGTTTATCCAACAATGGTCTTGCATTTGGACGTTGGACGTGAGAAGTCTGTTCAAGCATTAGAACAGGCCATGATGAACGATCATATGATTTTTTTAGCAACACAGCGGGAAATTTCAATAGATGAACCAGGACAAGAAGAAATTTTCAAAGTCGGCACCTACACAAAAATCAAACAAATGCTGAAGCTGCCAAATGGAACGATTCGTGTACTTGTTGAAGGATTAAATCGAGCACAGATCGAATCATACGTGGAGCTAGAGGACTATACGTCAGTTAAGATTAAAGAGTTGGCAGAAGAAGAATTAAAGGACGCAGAAGCAGAAGCACTCATGCGCACTTTGTTAGATCACTTTGATCAGTACATAAAAATTTCAAAAAAAATTTCAGCTGAAACATATGCAACGGTGACGGATATTGAGGAACCGGGAAGAATGGCAGATATCGTCGCTTCTCACCTCCCGCTCAAATTAAAGGACAAACAAGAAGTACTGGAAACAGTCGATGTCAAAAAACGGCTTAACCGGGTCATCAGCTTGATTCACAATGAAAAAGAAGTGCTGGAGATAGAAAAGAAAATCGGACAGCGCGTCAAACGTTCAATGGAACGAACGCAAAAAGAATATTATTTGCGTGAACAAATGAAAGCCATCCAAAAAGAGCTTGGAGACAAAGAAGGGAAAACAGGAGAAGTCAGTTCATTAATGTCTAAAATTGAAGAGTCCAGCATGCCGGATTCTGTTCGTGAAACGGCATTAAAAGAACTGAACCGTTATGAGAAAATCCCTTCAAGCTCTGCCGAGAGCTCTGTGATTCGAAATTATATTGATTGGCTAATCCATTTACCGTGGGGTATTTATACGGAAGATCGTCTAGACTTAAAGCTTGCAAGCAAAATTTTAGATGATGAGCATCATGGGTTGGAAAAAGTCAAAGAACGTATGCTTGAATATCTTGCTGTACAGAAGCTAACAAATTCATTGAAGGGACCGATTCTTTGCTTGGCAGGACCTCCTGGAGTTGGGAAGACGTCACTTGCAAAATCTATTGCAAAATCACTGGATCGAAAGTTTATTCGTATCTCTCTTGGTGGTGTGCGTGATGAATCCGAGATTCGTGGTCATAGAAGAACCTATGTAGGTGCAATGCCGGGCCGTATCATTCGAGGGATGAGTAAGGCGGGTACCATGAATCCGGTGTTTCTTTTAGATGAAATTGATAAGATGTCTTCTGACTTTAGAGGCGATCCGTCATCTGCGATGCTTGAAGTGTTAGATCCAGAGCAAAATTATAACTTTAGCGATCATTATATTGAAGAGACATTTGATTTGTCTCAAGTGTTATTTATCGCAACTGCCAACAATTTAGCAACCATTCCGGGTCCACTTCGTGATAGAATGGAAATTATCACGATTGCAGGGTATACAGAGGTTGAAAAAGCGGAAATTGTGAAAGAACATCTTCTGCCGAATCAGCTAAAGGAGCACGGATTAAAGAAAGGGAACTTACAGCTTCGTGAAGCAGCGATTTACGATATGATTCGCTATTACACAAGAGAAGCAGGGGTTCGCGGATTAGAACGTCAGCTTGCGGCGATTTGCCGAAAAGCAGCAAGAGCGATTGTGGCTGAAGACCGCAAACGAATCACGGTGACGGAAAAGAACCTATCTGAATATCTCGGTAAAAGACTTTACCGTTATGGACAGGCTGAAACGGCAGATCAGGTGGGCGTTGTCACAGGACTTGCGTATACCACAGTTGGCGGAGACACCTTATCCATTGAGGTCTCACTCTCGCCAGGTAAAGGCAAGCTTTTGCTAACCGGTAAGCTTGGTGATGTCATGAGAGAATCTGCACAGGCGGCATTCAGTTATATCCGTTCAAAAGCAGATGAACTGAACATTGATCCTCATTTTAATGAAAAGCATGATATTCATATCCATGTTCCAGAGGGTGCGGTTCCAAAGGACGGGCCATCAGCTGGTATTACCATTGCGACTGCTCTTGTATCAGCACTCACAGGACGTCTTGTGTCAAAAGAGGTTGGCATGACAGGAGAAATTACGTTAAGAGGAAGAGTGCTTCCGATTGGCGGATTAAAAGAAAAAGCATTAGGTGCCCATCGAGCAGGACTGAAAACCATTATTCTTCCAAAGGATAACGAGAAGGATATTGATGATATTCCTGAAAGTGTGAGAGAAGGATTAACTTTTATTCCGGTTTCACATTTAGATGAGGTGCTAGAGAAAGCGTTAGTAGGAGAGGGAACATGAAAGTAACAAAATCAGATATTGTCATTAGTGCGGTGAAATCAGAGCAGTACCCAAGCGGGGGACTGCCTGAAATCGCACTTGCAGGACGATCAAATGTTGGGAAGTCCTCGTTCATTAACTCATTAATTAATCGTAAAAACTTAGCGCGTACGTCTTCTAAACCAGGGAAGACACAGACACTTAATTTTTACATTATTAATGATATGCTTCACTTTGTGGACGTTCCGGGCTACGGCTTTGCCAAAGTGTCGAAAACAGAGCGTGAAGCTTGGGGAAGAATGATCGAAACGTATATTACAATGCGTGAAGAATTAAAAGCAGTGTTGCAAATTGTGGATTTGCGTCATAAACCATCAGTAGATGATGTGAACATGTATGAATTCCTAAAATATTACGGCATTCCTGTGATCGTCATCGCAACAAAAGCGGATAAAATTCCAAAAGGCAAATGGGAAAAACATGCGAAAGTGGTAAAACAGACGCTTGACATTGACCCATCAGACGAATTAATCCTCTTCTCTTCAGAAACTAAAAAGGGAAAAGATGAAGCGTGGAATGCGATCCTTGCGAAGATTAACAGCTAAGAAGACAATAAAAAAGTTGTAGGAAAACATTTGTTTTCGTACAACTTTTTTTGATATGTGGAGAGAAAACGTAGAACATGAATGAGAACGATTCAGTTTTAATTCGTTTATCAAATCATCTTTTTTAGTTTTTTTTAATCCTCACTATAGAAGTATAGCGATCGCAGGTATGAATATATGATTATGACAGTTATCCCATTTATGTTGGAAAGCTCAAAATTTTTCAATATTCAATACGTCATTCCGTTATGTCTAGGCGGTTATTTGTCGTCTATCATCAATTAAACTGCATATTATTCTTCTCTAAGATGTGTATTATAAAAATTTATAAAACAGCCATTTGATGGCTTGTTAAACAATTTGATTGTATAAGTTATTTCTTTTTTAAAAATAATAAGAGGAGACTGACTGCAATCAGTACATATGGCCAGTACAATTCAAAACCGGAAGTCTGGATAGAGAGTGTGCTAAGCTGTTTTGTAATTTGCTGAAAGAAATTAAGGAACAGGCCAAGTAAAATGAGAACAACACTTTCTATACGATATTCCTTTTTCTGAGATGATTTCATCAAAAGCGCAAGGCCGATGATGAACACAATCATCGTAAATGTGTCTGGCCAGTGGTCCAATTTCGGCTGAAGAATAAAGTGTAGCGCAAGGCCCGTCATGAGCATACCGATAAACACATGAGAGGTTTCCTGCTCCTTCTTTCCTTGATATAAGAAAGCAAGGCCAAAAAGCAGTACAAGTGTATACCATTTCTCCTGATCATTCCAAATGTCAAATTGACCTCCTGAGAGAATGGCATATAGCGCTATAGCCAGCAAAGTGAGCGGTAGTAAAATGGATTTCTTCTTCAAAGATGTCACCTTCTTTTAAGCAAATCATTCATTTGTCCGCACGCGCCAAATCTGGTAAATTGCTTGAAGTGATGATATGGCATTCGATGTCGAACATTTTTCTACTATATCACAACATTTTTGAAATCTGTTCACAATTTTTATCCAGTTAAAAATAAATATATGTTATAATCATTATAAATAATAAATTCTATATTGTAATTATTATAAATTAGACAGGGCGTTGGGGGTGCAAGCTGAAGTTATGCATATTCTTGTTGTGGGTGTAGATTATAAAACAGCCCCTGTTGAGATACGGGAACAGCTGAGCTTTGAACCGAGCAAGCTCGGAACGGCGATGTCCAAGCTTAAAGAAGAAAAAAGCATTCTAGAGAATATCGTCATCTCAACATGTAATCGAACAGAGATCTACGCAGTTGTAGATCAGCTTCATACTGGTCGGTTTTATATAAAAAGATTTTTAGCAGATTGGTTCGGTTTAGAAAAAGAAGATGTCTCTCCATATTTGAAGTTTTATGAAAATGATGGAGCGGTTGAGCATTTATTCCGTGTGGCCTGTGGACTTGATTCTATGGTCATTGGTGAAACACAGATACTCGGTCAAGTGCGCTCAAGCTTTAAAGTCGCTCAAGAGGAGAAGACCATTGGTACCGTTTTCAATTATTTATTTAAGCAGGCGGTAACAGTCGCGAAGCGCTCTCATGCGGAAACAGATATTGCGTCTAATGCTGTATCTGTCAGCTATGCGGCAGTTGAACTTGCCAAAAAAATCTTTGGACATCTTTCTGATAAGCATGTCCTTATTCTTGGTGCGGGTAAAATGGGCGAGCTGGCGGCGCAAAACCTTCAAAGTCAAGGAATTGGTCAGGTAACGGTCATCAATCGAACGTATGAGAAAGCAAAAGAACTGGCTAGCCGTTTTTCAGGAGAGGCTAGGAGCTTAAATCAATTAGAAAAAATATTATCTGAAGCGGACATTTTAATTAGCTCGACAGGTGCTAAACAATTTGTCATTACAAAAGAGATGGTCGAAAATGCGAATAAAAAGCGGAAAGGCAGACCGCTATTTATGATGGATATTGCAGTGCCCCGTGATTTAGACCCAGCCATTTCTGAAGTAGAAGGTGTTTTTTTGTATGACATTGATGACCTAGAAGGCATTGTGGCAGCTAACTTAAAAGAACGCCGTGAAGTGGCTGAGCAGGTTGAGCTCATCATTGAAGCTGAAATTGTTGAATTTAAGCAATGGCTCAATACGCTCGGAGTTGTTCCAGTCATATCTGCTTTAAGAGAAAAAGCACTCTTGATTCAAGCAGATACGATGCAAAGCATTGAACGGAAGCTTCCAAACCTCACAAACCGTGAAATGAAGCTATTAAATAAACATACGAAAAGCATCATCAATCAAATGCTGAAAGATCCTATCTTAAAGGCAAAAGAAATTGCAGGGGAGCCGAATGCAGAGGAAAAACTTTTACTCTTTAAAGAAATCTTTGATTTAAAGATTGAAGATGAAGAGCAAAAGGTAGAGCCTGTACAGGTGGAGCAAGGGTCATTTCAGCTGTTCAAACCAAATGTGGCACAAGGCTTTGCTACAGTTGCTAGTGAGTGATTAGGCGATGATGGAATCCATTGTAGTGAGACTTAACGAAGCGACGATCTTGATCTATGCACTCAGTGTCTTGTTCTATTTCATAGATTTTCTTCAACACAACCGGAAGGCTGGAAAAATGGCTTTCTGGTTGCTTTCTATTGTCTGGCTACTGCAAACAGTCTACATGTTTTATATTATGATGGAAACAGACCAATTCCCTGTGTTAAATGTAGCAGAGGGGTTATATTTTTATACGTGGGTGCTTGTGACACTTTCACTCGTCCTCACAAAAGTATTACGCTTTGAATTTATTGTCTTTTTTACAAATGTGATTGGTTTTTCCATAATGGCGATTCACACCTTTACACCATCTGATCTCCATTCTGCGGAACTGACGGGGAAGTTAACGAGTGAACTGCTCGTCATTCATATTACAATGGCCATTTTATCATACGGTGCCTTTTCGCTTTCATTTGCTTTTTCACTTCTCTATCTCTTGCAATATCGTTTGCTGAAAAAGAAAAAATGGGGGAAATGGCTTCTGAGAATTGAAGACTTATCAAAGCTTGATCATATGGCCTACGTATTAAACATTATTGGCGTGCCAATGCTCTTGCTTAGTTTAATTCTTGGCATTATTTGGGCATATATTTCGTATGATACGTTGTACTGGATAGATGCAAAGGTGCTTGGTTCGTTTATTATCCTTTTTTTATACGGCTTTTACTTATACATCAGATTGGTGCGAAATATGCAGGGCAAAATCGTGGCACGATGGAATGTCGCTTCATTTTTTGTGCTGATGATCAATTATTTTCTGCTTGGTAGCTTATCAACCTTTCATTGGTTTCAATAATGATGAGTCTTAAGGGCATTGTCGGGAGGAAGGCGTAATGCGTACAATTAAAGTAGGTTCTAGACGAAGTAAGCTAGCAATTACACAAACAAAATGGGTCATTCAAAAGCTGTCTGAACTAAACCCTTCTTATTCTTTTGAAATAAAAGAAATTGTAACAAAGGGTGATCAAATTTTAGATGTGACCTTATCAAAGGTTGGCGGAAAAGGACTATTTGTCAAAGAGATTGAACAGGCGATGCTGAATCATGACATCGATATGGCGGTACACAGCATGAAAGATATGCCGGCAGCCCTCCCGGAAGGTTTAGTCATTGGCTGTATTCCTGAGCGTGAGGATGTGCGGGACGTACTGATTTCAAAGGATCATCTCCGTCTTCATGAACTGCCAAAGGGAGCCATTGTTGGAACGAGCAGCTTACGGCGCAGTGCCCAGCTTCTTCAGGAGAGACCAGATCTTGAGATTAAATGGATTCGAGGAAACATTGATACAAGACTTGAGAAGCTGAAAAATGAAGAATACGATGCCATTATTCTAGCGGCTGCCGGTTTGTCTAGAATGGGCTGGAGTAAAGAAGTCGTGTCGGAATTCTTATCTCCTGAAACTTGCCTTCCCGCCGTTGGCCAAGGTGCTTTGTCGATTGAGTGCCGCGGGGATGATAAAGAGCTATTGGAGCTTCTTGCTCAATTTACGAATGAATATACGAAGAAAACGGTTCTCGCAGAACGAGCCTTTCTTAAACAAATGGATGGCAGCTGTCAGGTGCCAATCGCTGGCTATGCAACGATGAATGAGCGTGATGAAATTGAACTGACGGGTCTTGTAGCATCTGCAGACGGGCATACGATCATTCGAGAAACCGTCACAGGGTCTGACCCTGAGGCCATTGGTACAGCGTGTGCGATGCAGATGTCTGATAAGGGAGCAAAGGATTTGATCGACAAGGTGAAAAAGGATCTGTCTTCCCAATGACGATAGCCAAATCGCTTTACGGACAGACGGTGCTTGTCACTCGAAATGAACGTCAAGCGGGTGCGTTTCAGCAGAAAATTGAAGCGCTGAACGGCCATGCTGTTTTAACCTCTCTTATCAGGTTTGAACCAACGCTTACAAAAGAAAAAGCGAAGGCATTTTTAGAAGACTTAGAAGCAAGCCATTGGCTTGTGTTTACAAGTGTAAATGGTGCGTCTTTTTTTCTCAGTTATATAGAGAAGCATCAATTACATCAAAGCTTATCCCACTTGAAAGTGGCGGCTGTAGGTGAAAAAACATCTGCCTATCTGATGCAGCACGGCTTAAAAGTGGATGTGGTTCCAGAACGTTTTATAGCAGAAGAACTGGCAGATGCTTTAATTGAACATGTACACCCAGAAGAATGTGTCTTTGTAGCAAAAGGCCACCTGTCACGAGATGTGGTGAAGAATACCCTCGTTCCGCTTGGCATTGACGTAAAAGAGTGGATTATATATGAAACAGTGAAGGATGAGGACGGAATTATCGCACTCAAGTCGGCCATGATGGAGCAATCATTTGATTTTATTACATTTACAAGCTCCTCCACTGTTCATTCTTTTATGCACGCCATGGAGGCTGATATCGATAGATTAGCTGCATCGGACACATGTTTTGTGAGCATCGGTCCTCTTACACAAGAGGCACTGCTTCAATACGGGATTTCTTCTGAAACCCCAGATACTTATACGATAGACGGGATGCTTGATTTGATGTGCCGTTTATCTGAAAGGAAGTTGAACCAATGATGAAATTTAACAGACACCGCAGATTGCGTACAAGCGCAGGAATGAGAGAATTGGTGAGAGAAACATTTTTAAGACCCTCTGATTTCATTTATCCTATCTTTTTTGTAGAGGGAGAGAATGTCCGGAAAGAAGTCCCTTCAATGCCGGGTGTCTATCACATTTCAGTTGATCTTGTGAAAGAAGAAGTCCAAGAGCTTGTTGACCTTGGGATTAAATCTATCATTGTTTTTGGGGTACCAGACCATAAAGACCATGTAGGCAGTGAAGCTTATCACGATCATGGGATCGTTCAAAAAGCAACGCTTGAAATCAAAAAGCATTTCCCAGAGCTTGTGGTCATTGCTGATACTTGCTTATGCCAATATACAGATCACGGACATTGCGGAATCGTTGAAGATGGAGAAATTTTAAATGATGAATCTCTTCAGCTCTTAGCGAAAACTGCTGTCAGTCAGGCTCGTGCAGGTGCAGATATCATTGCTCCATCAAATATGATGGATGGCTTTGTTATCGCAATTCGTGAGGCGCTTGATGAGGCCGGCTTTGTTCATGTGCCAGTGATGTCATATGCTGTGAAATATGCAAGTGCTTTTTACGGTCCGTTTCGTGATGCGGCGCATAGCACACCGCAGTTTGGAGATCGTAAAACGTATCAAATGGACCCTGCAAACCGTTTAGAAGCACTGAGAGAAGCACAGTCTGATGTAGAAGAAGGCGCTGACTTCCTAATCGTGAAGCCGTCACTTTCATACTTAGATATCATGCGTGATGTGAAAAATGAATTTACACTTCCTGTTGTTGCGTACAAT
Source organism: Bacillus sp. FJAT-53060 (assembly GCF_037104745.1). Lineage (NCBI taxonomy): Bacteria > Bacillati > Bacillota > Bacilli > Caryophanales > Bacillaceae > Bacillus > Bacillus sp. FJAT-53060. The sequence goes on along the minus strand of NZ_JBAWSW010000014.1, from coordinate 16,630 downwards.
GTGAGCGGAGAGTATGCAATGGTCAAAGCAGCAGCTCAAAATGGCTGGATTTCTGAAAAAGAGCTTGTTCTTGAAATGCTGACTAGCATGAAACGTGCAGGCGCAGAATTAATCATTACGTATCATGCAAAAGATGCAGCGAAATGGCTCTCAGAATAAAGAACGGATAGACAGGAGGACATTGAAATGGGACGTAGCTATGAAAAGTCAAAGCAAGCATTTAAAGAAGCGCAGCAGTTAATGCCGGGTGGTGTGAACAGCCCTGTGCGCGCATTTAAATCAGTCAATACAGACCCAATTTTTATGGAACGAGGAAAAGGCGCAAAAATATACGATATTGACGGAAATGAATATATTGATTACGTCTTATCGTGGGGACCGCTTATTTTAGGGCATACGAATGACCGTGTGGTTGAAAGCATTCAGCGAGTAGCTGAACATGGTACAAGCTTCGGTGCTTCTACTTTAGTTGAAAATGAATTAGCTAAGCTTGTATCAGAACGAGTTCCTTCTATTGAGGTCATTCGTATGGTCAGCTCTGGAACAGAGGCGACGATGAGTGCGCTTCGTCTAGCTCGTGGTTTTACGGGCAGAAACAAAATTGTGAAATTTGAAGGCTGCTATCATGGCCACGGTGATTCTTTGCTCATTAAAGCCGGTTCAGGTGTGGCAACGCTTGGACTTCCGGATAGCCCTGGTGTCCCTGAAGGTACAGCGAGCAATACGATCACCGTTCCATACAATGATTTAGAAAGCATCAAAGTCGCTTTTCAAGAATTTGGAGACGACATTGCAGGTGTCATTGTAGAACCAGTTGCAGGAAATATGGGTGTTGTCCCTCCGCAAGACGGTTTCTTGCAAGGGCTAAGAGACATTACAGAACAATATGGCTCTTTGCTCATTTTTGATGAGGTCATGACAGGCTTCCGTGTGGATTATCATTGTGCACAAGGCTATTTTGGCATTACGCCTGATCTGACATGTCTTGGTAAAGTCATCGGAGGCGGCCTGCCAGTTGGTGCTTATGGCGGTAGAGCGGACATTATGAGACAAATTGCGCCAAGCGGCCCGATTTATCAAGCAGGAACGTTATCCGGTAACCCTCTTGCAATGACAGCAGGCTTAGAAACGTTAAAGCAGCTTACCCCTCAGTCTTACGAAGAGTTTAGACGAAAAGGTGATAGGCTGGAAGAAGGAATTTCGAAATCGGCAAAAGCATATGGAATTCCATTAACGTTTAACCGTGCGGGTTCCATGATCGGATTCTTCTTTACGAATGAACAAGTTATCAATTACGACACAGCGAAAACAGCTGATCTGGCTTTATTCGCTGAATTTTACAAGGAAATGGCTGATCACGGCATCTTCCTTCCACCTTCTCAATTCGAAGGGTTATTCCTTTCAACTGCTCATACAGATGAAGACATCAAATATACGATTGAGTCAGTGCAAAAGGTTTTTCAAAAACTACGTCGATAAACGAAAGCAGATATGGTGACATATCGGCTTTTTTGCTTTGCAAGAAACCAATCATATTTTCACCGCCCCCCACATACACCTGTATTGACATCTAATTTATTTTGAAGGATTAGATGAAAGGAGGACACCGACTTGTCTCAAAACAACCGATTGCAGTTTTCTGTAGAAGAATCCATTTATTTTAAAAACGGACAGGAAGTCAGTGAGCTACTGTCAATTTCTCTCGATCCTGACATTCTCGTTCAAGAAGTGAATGATTATGTTTCCATTAGAGGTTCACTCGAGCTAACAGGAGAATACAACATATATCAAGAGGAGCTAATGGGTGAATCTAGTTCCTATGCATCATACAGGCAAGCTGATGAGGTCAAGGTAAGAGAAGACGGAACGGCAGAGCTTCTGCATCAATTTCCGGTGGATATCACCATCCCTAAGAACAAAATCAGTCATTTAAATGATGTGTTTGTGTTTATTGAGGCATTTGATTATCAACTGACAGAAAGCCGCTTGCTGACCATTCAGGCTGATCTAGCGATTGAAGGCTTGTTAGATGATGAGACGCCTCAAGCGCCTGTAGAGGAGCCCTATGAATTTGTCCATCGCTCTGAAGAAGAATTTGGCGATGTGACATATGAATATCAGGTGCAGAAGGATCAAGAGGAACAAGATGCGGACGATGGGCGTGAAGAATATGAGGAACAGGCTGTTTTACAAAGTGACGTACGTACCAAGCAAGGGGACGAAGAAATTAAAATAGAGCCGGTGATCATGGAAGAAACAGAAGAAGGGGAAGAACATGAGGACAAAGAAGAAGCAGTAACACTTGGTTATCGTTCTTTCCCAGAAGCTCAGGTGCAAGAGCCGCCATTTTTTGAACCGCCTAAGTTATTAGAAGAAGAGGAGCGAGAGGATACGTTCTTTGAGTTGGAAGTCAGAAAAGATCCTGAAGCAGCGGGTGAGCAAGAAAAAACGGTTCCAGCATATCCGACATTTGAACCACCTGCCGATCATGTGGAGCCGGTGCAAGAGGAGCGGGATGACACTTATCAAATTGAACGATTATACGAACGCGAAGCACCACAGGTGTATGAGTCAGCTCAAGAGGCTGAGGAATCCGAAAATGACGTGAGAGAAACGTCTGGCAGTGAGAATTCTCTTTATTTAACGAAGCTGTTCGCTAAGCAGGAGGAGGAAGATTTTTCTCGCATGAAAATATGTATAGTTCAGCAAGAAGATACGGTCGATCGTATTTGTGAGCGATATCAGTTGAATGTCCAGCAGCTCCTTAGAACGAACTCATTATCGGTTGATGCGGAGCTTGAAGAAGGGCAAATTCTTTATATTCCTGAATATCAAAAAAGCAATGCATAGCAAGAGATGACCGACCGAGAAAATGTGGTGAGTGAACGTGGATGAAATCCAACCAGTCTTATACGAATATGGGCTTGAGGCTGAATATATTGAACCCGTCAGTCCTGCTGTTGTCAAGGTGTACACAAAGCAGGGTGTATTTGCACTAAAGCGAGTAAAAGCACATCGACATATGCAGTTTACAGAGCAAATGCTTGAACTAGAGTCAAAAGGCTATCGCTCGTTTGTGCCGATTTATCGCACAAAGAGCGGTTCTTTTTTCTCAAGTCATCGCGAAAGTCAGTACGCATATTATCTCATGCCGTGGCTGACAAATGAAAAGAGAGAAGAGCAGGACGATAAACATGAATATTTATTCCAAGAGATTGCAAGACTTCATAAACGAACGGAAGTGATGGTGGACATCACAGAGCAAGAAATAGAAGCTCATTATACACAAATGAAGAGCAAATGGGAAACAGAGAAAGACATGTATGAACGATTCATAGAGCGGGCAGAACAAACATGGTATATGTCGCCGTTTGAGCTGGCCGCTGCTATGTATTTTTCAGAAGCGATGTCTGCAAGTGAATTTGCGCTTGAACGTTTAGAGGATTGGCATGAGGAAATGAAAGACCAAGAGACAACACGAGTTGTGCTCAATCATGGGCAGTTGTCGATTCATCACTTTTTGTACAATGATGTAGGCACAGGGCATTTCACCAATTTTGAGCGGTCTAAAAAGGCCGCTCCCATATATGACCTTCTGACCTTTTACTTTCGAACATTCAAAACTTATCCTACTTCTTGTCCTGAATGCACTTCTTTGTTTTATACGTATCAAAAGGGAAATCCACTTCGGGAGGAAGAACTTCATTTGTTCTTAAGCTACCTCGCTTACCCGCAGGGCTTGTTTGATACGGTGAAAGCCTATAAAGCAGGCGGGCAGGACGAGATGGAAAGCTGTCAGCAACTGTTAAGTATGTATTGGCAAATGAAAAATTCAGAGCCGACCGTCATGAAGATTCACGACATTGAGCAGGCTAGACGTCTTGAAGAAGAACAAAATGCCTCGTCATCAGCAGAATGACGAGGTTGTTTTATGATGGCTCTCTCCTTTTTCTGTTAAGGAATGGCCTATACATAAGTGTCAGCTTGTCATCGTCAGCTTTTTTAAAACCAATCAAGGTGAAACGCACAGGCGAGGAAAATAAGAATACCTAAGATGAGGACGTCAAATGTTGTGGGGAAAATGATCGTGCGAAACCCTTGAAATATGGCAATCGGGAGAACGACCTGGGAGGCAACTGCCCGAATTTGTCTAAGCCAGGGGGGAAGTGTATACGGATTGATCTTTTTCAAAATAAAACGCCCTCCTTCTTCATTTTGTTATTATCATATGGGCAATGAGGCGAAGGGTGCCTGCCCAATTTGTATAAAGAAGAAGAAAAGCGGAAAAGATGATTGACGAAAACAAAAGGCATTTAGTAATATTAATAAAAGATGATTATGTGCTGATGAACGTGATAAATCGTAAGCGTGGATCAGGAAGAGTACGAACAAGACCCTAAAGAGAGGGAAGCCGGCAGCTGAAAGGTTTCCTAGAATGTACTTGTTTGGAAGGTCGCCTGTGAGCTTAATTTCTTGAATGATAAAGTAGAGAAATTCGGGAGAACCCCGTTATCCTTTAGAGTGTACGTGACACGTATGTGTGTTCCGTGAAAAAAGGTGGTACCGCGAAAAGCTTTTTCGTCCTTTTATAAGGATGAAAAGGCTTTTTTACGTTTTATCAGCCGAAAAAATGTGGAGGTTACACAAATGGAAACAAATAATCAAGAAATGCCAACAAAGTACGATTCAAATGCGATTGAAAAAGACCGCTATACGTACTGGCTTGAAGGGAAATTTTTCGAAGCACAAAATGACAAAACGAAAGATCCATATACAGTCGTCATTCCTCCACCAAATGTGACCGGAAAACTGCACCTCGGACATGCTTGGGATTCAACACTTCAAGATATCGTAACACGCATGAAACGAATGCAAGGCTATGACGTTCTATGGCTTCCAGGAATGGACCATGCCGGCATTGCCACTCAAGCAAAGGTGGAGGCGAAGCTTCGTGAAGAAGGCGTGAGCCGTTATGACCTCGGACGTGAAAAATTTGTGGAAGAAACGTGGAAGTGGAAGGAAGAGTATGCTGATTTTATTCGCAGCCAGTGGGCGAAAATGGGCCTTGGCCTAGATTACTCGCGTGAACGTTTTACATTAGATGAAGGTCTGAATAAAGCCGTTCGCCAAGTGTTTGTTCAACTATATGAAAAAGGGCTCATCTATCGCGGAGAGTACATTATTAACTGGGATCCAGCGACAAAGACTGCACTTTCTGATATAGAGGTTATTTATAAGGATGTTCAAGGAGCGTTTTATCACTTGAGATATCCGCTTGAAGATGGAACAGGTTCGATTGAAATTGCGACAACAAGACCTGAAACAATGCTTGGAGATACGGCAGTAGCTGTCCATCCAGAAGATGAGCGTTATCAGCATTTGATTGGGAAAACAGTCATTTTACCATTGACAGGCCGTGAGATCCCAATCGTCGGTGATGACTATGTAGATATGGAGTTTGGTTCAGGAGCTGTGAAAATTACACCTGCTCATGACCCGAATGACTTTGAGCTTGGAAACCGCCATCAACTAGAACGAATTCTTGTGATGAATGAAGATGGTACAATGAATGAAAATGCAATGCAATACAAAGGGATGGACCGTTTCGAATGCCGTAAACAGCTTGTGAAAGATTTACAAGATGAAGGTATTTTGTTCAAAATTGAGGATCACATGCATTCAGTTGGTCACAGTGAGCGGAGCGGAGCTGTTGTTGAGCCATACTTATCTACACAATGGTTTGTAAAAATGCAGCCGCTGGCGGATGAAGCCATCAACCTGCAAAAAGGTGATGAGCAAGTCCAATTTGTCCCTGATCGATTTGAAAAGACGTATTTACACTGGATGGAAAATATCCGCGACTGGTGTATTTCTCGTCAGCTATGGTGGGGACACCGCATCCCGGCTTGGTATCACAAAGAAACGAAAGAAGTATACGTTGGGCTGGAAGCGCCAGAAGATATCGAGAACTGGGAGCAGGATCACGATGTCCTTGATACATGGTTTAGTTCAGCGCTTTGGCCTTTCTCTACAATGGGCTGGCCGGATGCAGACAGTGAAGATTTCAAGCGTTACTATCCAACAAATCTGCTTGTAACCGGCTATGACATCATCTTCTTCTGGGTGTCTCGTATGATCTTCCAAGGTCTCGAATTTACAGGAGAAAAACCATTTAAAGATGTCCTTATTCATGGGCTCATCCGCGACGAACAAGGACGTAAAATGAGTAAATCGCTTGGCAACGGAATCGATCCGATGGAGGTCATCGACAAATACGGTGCGGATTCATTAAGATATTTTTTAGCCACTGGAAGTTCACCAGGTCAGGATCTACGTTTTAGCTTTGAAAAGGTTGAATCCACTTGGAACTTTGCGAACAAAATTTGGAATGCTTCCCGTTTTGCTTTAATGAATATGGATGGTTTTACGTATGATGAGCTTGTTTTGACAGGTGAAAAATCAGTTGCTGATCAATGGATTTTAACACGCTTAAATGAAACAATTGAAAGTGTCACACAGCTTGCTGACAAGTATGAATTCGGAGAAGTGGGCAGACATTTATACAACTTCATTTGGGATGATTTCTGTGATTGGTATATTGAAATGGCGAAGCTTCCGCTTTATGGAGAGGACGAAGCAGCGAAGAAAACCACTCGTTCAATCCTAGCATATGTATTAGATCAAACGATGAGACTTCTTCATCCGTTTATGCCGTTCTTAACAGAAGAAATTTGGCAGCATCTTCCGCATGAAGGAGAATCCATTACCGTTGCGAAATGGCCTGAAGTGAAGCCGGAGCTTTCAAACGAACATGCTTCTGCTGACATGAAGCTGCTTGTTGAACTCATTCGCACTGTTCGTAACATTCGCAGTGAAGTGAACACGCCAATGAGCAAACAAGTCGATCTTTACATCAAAGCATCCACTTCTGATGTACAAGAACGTTTAGAGAAAAATCGTTCATATATTGAGCGCTTCACGAATCCAAGTGTTCTTGAAATTGGCACAGATGTCCCGGCTAGTGATAAAGCGATGACGGCTGTTATTTCTGGAGCAGAACTCATTCTACCGCTTGAAGGTTTAATTAATTTAGACGAAGAAATCGCTCGACTGCAAAAAGAGCTTGATAAGCTGACAAAAGAAGTAGAACGCGTACAGAAAAAGCTTGGGAATGAAGGCTTTATGAAAAAAGCACCCGAAAGTGTCGTAGAAGAAGAGCGTGCAAAAGAACGTGATTATGTCGCAAAACGCGAAGCTGTTCAAAAGCGTATTGAAGAGCTGAAAGCATAATGTTGAAAAGACGGCTCCTGACTGAATGGAGTCGTTTTTTTTGAAAATTTCGTATGAAAGGGGAGATGGCATTGTTTACAACTTATCATGAAGCCATTGAGTGGATTCATAGCAGACTAGCCTTCGGCGTAAAACCGGGTATTGAAAGAATGAAGTGGTTAATGAACAGACTAGGCCATCCTGAACAAAAAATAAAAGCGGTACATGTTTCAGGGACAAATGGAAAAGGGTCAACCATTGCGTTTGCTCGTTCCATTTTACAGGCAGCCGGCTATACAGTCGGAACCTTTACCTCTCCGTTTATTTTAACGTTCAATGAACGAATCAGTGTAAATGGGGAACCTATTCAGGATGAAGAGTGGCTGAGTTTGGTGAATGAGATCAAGCCTTTTGTCGATGAATTAGATAATACAGAGCTTGGCGTAGCAACAGAATTTGAAATCATTACAGCATGTGCCTTTGTTTATTTTGCCCATGTGCACCAGGTAGACTTTGTCCTCTTGGAAACAGGGCTTGGAGGTAGACTTGATTCTACAAATGTGGCAGCACCCATCTTAACAGCAATTACGTCGATTGGTCACGATCATATGGCCATTTTAGGCGACACACTTGACCAGATTGCAGCAGAAAAAGCTGGCATTATTAAAGCTGGGATTCCGATGATCACGGCCGTTCATCAAGTGGAAGCTCTTACTGTGATTCAACACAAAGCCAAAGAAAAGAATGCGCCGTTTATCTCGTTACATGATACTTGTACATTTAAGGACCAGCATCCGACTGAAACAGGTGAACGCTTCACATTCACTACCCCAAAAAGGGAGTATCGGCATCTAGAGACTGGGTTAATCGGAACGCATCAAAGGCAGAACGCCTCCCTTGCCGTTCTATTGATCGAATGGCTGGAGCAAGAAGGATATATCCATGTGCTAGATGAGCAAGTGTATGAAGGAATTCGGCAAGCGGTGTGGGCTGGAAGATTTGAAAAGATCCAAGATCAGCCTCTTGTTTATTTAGATGGTGCTCATAACGAAGAAGGAATGGACCGTTTAATCGAAACCGTACAAGCTCATTTTTCCAGTAAACAAGTTCATGTATGTTTTAGTGCGTTAAAAGATAAACCTTACAAACAAATGATCGAAAAGCTTGAAAGGATTAGTTCATCGATTCATTTTGTTTCCTTTGACTTTCCGAGAGCTGAATCAGCGGAAAAGCTTTATGCTTGCAGCCATTTAAAAGCAAAATCGTTTGATGAAGACCCTCGTGCAGTGCTTGACTTCATTCAGAAAAAAAGAGATGACCCTGCAGCAATGATTCTGGTGACAGGTTCCCTTTATTTTATCTCAGATGTACGAAATCGTATTTTACAGTAAGGAAAAGACGCACATTGCCTCTATGCAATGTGCGTCTTTTTCTTTTGATATGTAGAAGAGGAGATTAAAATCACATTTTCGCTAGATGCTCAAGATGAATGGCTATGGTACAATCCGGTCTATTCTATCCCCGGAAGGAGTCAATGAATATGATTGACATACTTGTGTTTCTTGCAGGCATCACTATGGGCTCTTTTTTCCACCTAGTTGGCGAAAGGCTGCCAATGAAGCGGTCTATTCTTCTTCCGCGTTCTCACTGTGGTGCTTGTAAACAGACGCTCTCTCTGTATGAAATGATCCCGCTCGTTTCGTATGTTGTATTGAAAGGATCATGTAAGCATTGCGGCACCCGGTTGTCTTTGCTTTACCCAATGGTTGAACTGCTATTAGGTAGCCTTTTTTTGCTCATTTATAGGGTCACTGGTTTATCGTTTGAAGGTCTTTTTCTTGCGATTCTTTGTAGTTTATTCGTGATTGCTGTCGTGAGTGATCTTCTATATATGAGGGTGCCAAACGAGTTGTTTTTCTTCTATTTTCCACTTTTCGTCATATACCGCACGCTGGAACCGCTTTTTATTTGGTGGGAAGGAGTGTCTTCACTGCTTTTTTCTTTTCTTTTGTTCTATAGTATAGATCGTTTCAAGCCAAATAGCATCGGCGGAGCTGACATAAAGCTTTTCGCTGTTCTTGCGTTTTGCTTTGGTTTCAAGGCATTCCTCATCATTCTTTTCCTCTCATCTGTCACGGGAATGGTCTATGCGAAGGTATTTTCCTTTCGATTAGACGAGCCGTTTCCCTTTGTTCCTGCGATCGCCTTTTCTTTTTTGCTTTATCTCTTTGGTCCTTTTATCTTGACCCTATTCACCAAATTGATCGGATGAGAAAATTGGCGAACACTTTTTTAGACTGCCGACAAAAGTCTTGTTCTTTTTTTTACATGCTATGTTAAAGTGTGAAACAGAAAGAAGGACGGGTTATATTCGCGCTGATTCATTGGACAGAAAGGTCTTTCTTATAAACAATGTCAGAAAGCGGGGAATGAAAGTGAAAAAAAGGCAGGCAAAAAAGCAAGGCTTAAAGGTCAATATTAATGGGAAAGAAGAAGTGCTTCATGAAGATGAGCATCAGCCCCAAAAACAGCAAGAGGATCATGTGACGTTTTCAAACTGGGAGGAAAAAAGGCAATCGGAACAGGAGACAGCAGCTTCTCAGGAAGAACCGTCTAAACCGAAAGAAGAAGATTTCCAGTGGGACGACGCAGCTGATCATATTTACCACTCTGATCCAAAGGTTGTTACACCTTATCAAAAGAAAAAAGGCTCATTCGATCAGAAGTTCAGTAAAAACCATGGTCCCTTCAAGAGAGTAATAACAACGATTGTATTTGCAGTGGTCCTTGGGACAGGTCTCGGTGTGTTTGCGCTAAGTTTAAGTCAAGATGGTTCAGACAATCCGTCCGGCGGAGATCATATTAGTGTCTCAGCATCTGGAAGCCAACCTTCGATGAAAGCTGGAGAGGATTCGCAACCAGCGGGTACTACAGATAAATCAAAAGAGAATAAAGATGAAAAAAGTGTCTCTGGCAGTTTTTCAACCTTTGTCGTACAGGCTGGGAAGTTTTCTTCTGAAAAAGGAGCAGATGACTTGGTTGGCAGTTTAAAAGATGCAGGATATGCGGGAAAGAAAGTATCAATAGATGATGGATATTACGTGATTGCTGGGCTTGCCAAAGAACAAGGGATGACAAGCGCTGTTGGGAAAAAGCTAATTGATCAGCACTTTGAAGCATGGGGAGGCAAGAAGCTCTCGTTTCAAGTGCCAGATGAGCTGACAGGATTGATCGAAAAGGCATCCGTTTTATCCTCTAAGGTCATTGCAGGGGATGAAGTAGAGAAAAATGAAGTTGCGCAGCTGATCTCTGAGCTGGAAAGTACCAAAACAACTGACGCATCAGCCAAAAGCAGTTTGCTGAAAGCTGTTCAACTGTTAAATGACCCGACTGCTGAAAATGGGTGGAAATCTCAGCAAGCGCTGCTTGACCAATTAAATACGTAAAATCAATTTTTAAGAAAGCAAACTAGTCAGAAAAATGACTAGTTTTTTTCTTTTGCTTCCAACATAATGATGAAGGAGCTTGAAAAATAAATTTTCATAAATTGTCGGTAAGATGTACATTTGATAGGATGAATGGGTATCTTACTTCTTTAGGCTAAACCCTGAAAGGATGAACAAACATGAACCAGTTGATTCTCGCATCTCAATCACCTAGAAGAAAAGAATTGCTTGATTTAGCAGGTTTTTTTATGACATTCAAGCAAGTCATTTAAAAGAAGAAATAAATCGAAACCTTTCACCTGCTAAGAACGTCCAATGGTTGGCAGAACAAAAAGCAAATGATATTCAAGAAATACATCCCAAAGCTGTGATCATTGGTGCAGATACGATTGTTGCTATTGACGGCAAATGTCTTGGGAAACCAAAAGACAAGGAAGAAGCAGCCGCAATGCTTCAATTATTGTCAGGCAAGACACATCAAGTCTTGACTGGTGTCACGATTCAATCAGAGAATAGAAAAGAAACGTTTTATGAACAGACAGAAGTGACATTTTGGTCGCTCACGCAAAACGAAATAGACCGTTATATTGAAACTGGCGAGCCGCTTGATAAAGCTGGAAGCTACGGCATTCAAGGAAAAGGTGCACTGTTTGTTCAAAAAATAGCTGGTGATTATTTTTCTGTTGTAGGACTTCCTATTGCCAAAACAGTCAGAGTGCTTGAAACATTTGGGATCACCCCTTTTTGATGACGGGAAGGAATTCTAAAAAGGAGTGTTCATCATTAACCATTTCCCTATGTTGCTTAAGCATTTCCCTCATGATGAAAAGCCGCGAGAACGATTTATTAAATATGGTCCAAGTAGTTTGTCAAACCATGAACTTGTCGCAATCCTTTTAAGAACTGGCGCAAAAAAGGAATCTGTTCTTCAAATATCCGCAAGACTTCTGCAAACATTTGGCGGTCTTCGTTCTGTGAAGGAAGCTTCTATTGAAGAACTGTCAAAGATTCGAGGAGTTGGAAAAGCGAAGGCGGTCTCTCTTTTAGCTGCTTTAGAACTTGGTACTAGATTACACCATCAAACGTCGGATAACCCTTATGTCATCCGAACGCCGGAGGATGGGGCGAACTTTGTCATGGAAGATATGAGATTTTTGACACAGGAAAATTTCGTTTGTCTTTATCTCAATACAAAAAATCAGGTTCTTCATAAACATACCGTGTTTATTGGAAGTCTGAACTCATCGATTGTTCACCCACGCGAAATATTTAAAGAAGCCTTTAAACGTTCGGCGGCTTCATTTATATGTGTGCACAACCATCCATCTGGAGATCCAACGCCTAGCAGGGAAGATATTGAAGTTACAAAGCGACTTTTTGAATGTGGAAAGCTGATTGGAATACAGCTGCTTGATCATCTTGTCATAGGTGATCAAAAATTTGTGAGTTTGAAGGAAAAAGGGTATTTGTAACACTTTTTTTTTCAATGTTTTACGATATAATAGAGTTTATGAGTTTTTCCCTTAAGGGAATTTTGGTTGAAGAAAGGAAGATACATACATATGTTTGGAATTGGTACAAAAGACCTTGGAATAGATCTTGGAACAGCGAATACACTTGTTTTTATTAAAGGAAAAGGCATTGTTGTGAGAGAACCGTCTGTCGTAGCTTTGGAAACTGATACGAAGTCTATAGTAGCTGTCGGAAATGACGCTAGAAATATGATTGGCCGTACACCTGGTAATGTTGTGGCACTTCGCCCAATGAAAGACGGAGTCATTGCAGATTACGAGACGACAGCAACAATGATGAAATACTACATTAATCAAGCATTAAAAAACAAAGGGCTATTTGCTCGTAAACCTTACGTGATGGTATGTGTGCCATCTGGTATTACAGCTGTAGAAGAGCGTGCAGTCATTGATGCAACAAGACAAGCTGGTGCACGTGACGCTTATCCTATTGAAGAACCCTTTGCAGCTGCGATCGGTGCTAACCTGCCTGTATGGGAGCCAACAGGAAGTATGGTTGTAGATATTGGCGGCGGTACAACAGAAGTGGCCATTATTTCACTTGGGGGCATTGTGACATCTCAATCGATTCGTGTTGCAGGAGATGAAATGGATGAGGCAATCAGCAGTTACATCCGTAAAACGTATAATCTCATGATCGGTGATCGTACTTCAGAAGCAATTAAAATGGAAATCGGCTCTGCACAGCCAGACGAACATGATGAGATGGACATTCGCGGACGTGACCTTTTAACAGGTCTTCCAAAAACCATCTCTATTACGGCGGAAGAGGTTGCAAAAGCGCTTCGTGATACGGTGGAGACAATTTTAGATGCGGTGAAAGTCACTCTTGAAAAAACCCCACCTGAGCTAGCGGCAGATATTATGGATCGCGGAATCGTTTTAACAGGCGGCGGTGCATTACTGCGTAATCTTGATAAAGCCATTAGTGATGAAACAAAAATGCCAGTCATTATTGCTGAGGACCCACTAGACTGTGTGGCGATCGGAACAGGGAAAGCACTAGAACATATTCACTTGTTCAAAGGAAAATCAAAAGATAATCGGGCGTAAATAAAGAGGTGTAAGACATGCCGCAGTTTTTTATGAATAAAAGATTAATGTTGCTCTTTGTCTGTATCATCGTACTGGTGGCCATGATTGGTTTTTCAGTAAAAAGAGAAAGAGGTGCTTCATGGCCGGAAAAATTAGTGGGGGATACGACAGGCTTTTTTCAAAGTGTATTTCATAAACCATCACAATTTATTGCCGGTATTTATGAAAACGTACAAGATTTAAAGAACACGTATGATGAAAACGAGCGTCTTCGAAAAAAACTTGATGGACAAACTCAATATGAGGCGAAAATTCAAGAACTAGAAGATGAGAACAAAAAGCTCCGCAAGCAGCTCGGATATGTGAACTCTATTCGTGATTATACGCCCATTCTCTCAACTGTCATTGCGAGAAATCCGTCCCTTTGGGATAGCTTTGTGATGATTGATAAAGGGAAAAAACAAGGCGTTGATAAAGATATGGCGGTCACAAATGAGAGTGGTGCGTTAATTGGTAAAATTGAAAGTGATAAGCTCAACAATTTCACTTCGACTGTAAGGTTGCTAAGCTCTACAGACCAAAATAATAGAATTTCAACGAAAATTTTTGCGAAAAAGGGCAAAGAAGAACTCAATGGAATTATTAATGGCTATGACAGCAAGAAAAAAATGTTGACAATGAATATTCTAAAATCCGATGCTGATGAGGATGTCAAAAAAGGAGATCTTGTTGAAACATCTGGAGCAGGGGGCGTTTTCCCGCAAGGCTTGACGATTGGTAAGGTGAGTGAAATCGAACCTGACCATTACGGACTGACAAAAATCATTTATGTAGAACCAGCTGCTGACCTCAACAATTTAGATTGCGTGATTGTTGTGAATCGCAGCACAAGTACGGCAGATGCATCTGAATTGACGAAGGGGGAAGGCTCGTGAAACGTGTCCTTCTTGCTTTTGTCATGTTGTTTATCTTCGTATTTGACAGTATTTTTGTTAATTTAGTGAAGCTTCCATTTGTTTCAGAGAATCAAGTTTTAGCACCTCATTTCATCTTACTTGCACTTGTATTTATGACAGCTTTTATGAATCAAAAATATGGTGTGATTTACGGATTTATCTTTGGACTTTTATATGATATTTCGTATACAGGCATACTTGGTGTTCATATGTTTGGCTTTGGTACTCTCTGCTATTTGTTAGCGAAAGCCTTCAAAGTCCTTCAGACGAATATTTTAGTTGTTGTCTTTCTGTCGATTATTGCTGTTTCTGTCATGGAGTTTTATGTGTACGGTGTTCAAGCAACGATTCAAACAGGGATTATGCCTTTTAATACGTATGTCATCGAACGCTATATTCCAACGATTCTTTTAAATACTGCTGCGTCTCTCATACTTGTTGTGCCGCTTAGGCTCTTTTTCATCAATGTGAAACAAGGACTGATCGACGAATAAAAGCAGGAGTTTGTCCAATTACGGAGAATGAGTATGTTGTTGAGGTGAGCATCTTGAAAACTCAAAAACAGCAATATGTGACGATAAAAGGTACAAAAAACGGTTTAACATTACAGTTAAATGATGACTGTTCGTTTGAAGACCTTCTTTCTGGCTTGCGTGAGATTCTTTTACTTGAGCAATACTCAGATGGAAGAGACGGGCATAAAGTCAATGTGCATATTAAACTTGGTTTACGGTATTTAACAGAGGATCAGGAGACACGTTTGACTGAAGCGGTGTCTGAAAATGAACATCTTGTGATTCATTCCATTGAAAGTGACGTCATGTCAACTGAAGAAGCGAGACGATTAAAGGCAGAGGGTGAAATAACGTCTGTAGCGAAAATTGTCCGCTCTGGACAGGTGCTTTACGTTGAAGGAGATCTTCTATTAATAGGAGATGTCAATCCTGGCGGAACCATTCGCGCAGGGGGAAATATTTTTGTGCTCGGTGCGTTAAAAGGCGTGGCGCATGCTGGATGTAATGGAAACAAACAAGCTGTCATTGCGGCATCTCATATGATTCCAACACAGCTGCGCATCGCACAAGTTTTTAACCGTGCACCAGATCAAAAAGAAGATGGAAATGAAATGGAATGTGCTTATTTAGATATAGAGGGCAATATGATCATTGAACGCCTGCAGCAATTGGCTCATATAAGACCTAATCTGACAAGGCTTGAGGGAGGAATGTGAAATTGGGCGAGGCTATTGTGATTACCTCAGGAAAAGGCGGCGTTGGCAAAACAACAACATCTGCAAACTTAGGCACGGCACTAGCAATTCAAGGGAAAAAAGTGTGTCTAGTTGATACCGATATTGGCCTTCGGAATTTGGATGTCGTGATGGGGCTTGAAAACCGCATTATTTATGATCTAGTCGATGTAGTAGAAGGGAGATGCAAAATCCACCAAGCGCTTGTAAAAGATAAGCGTTTCGAGGATCTTTTGTATCTTTTACCTGCTGCTCAAACAAGCGATAAAACCGCAGTAGAGCCTGAGCAGATCAAAGAATTAATTCAATCATTGAAACAAGACTTTGATTATGTTGTCATTGATTGCCCTGCTGGAATTGAGCAAGGCTTTAAAAATGCTGTGTCAGGTGCGGACAAGGCAATTGTTGTTACGACGCCTGAAATCTCGGCTGTGAGAGATGCGGACCGAATTATCGGCTTGCTAGAACAAGAAGATATCGAACCGCCACGTTTAATTGTAAACCGAATTCGTACACACATGGCGAAAAATGGTGATTCAATGGATGTTGATGAAGTTGTTCATCATTTATCAATTGATCTTCTTGGCATTGTAGCAGATGATGATGATGTCATTAAGGCATCAAACAATGGTGAACCCATTGTAATGGATGCCAAAAACAAAGTATCGATTGCGTATCGTAATATTGCTCGCCGCGTACTAGGTGAATCAGTTCCACTTCAATCATTTGAAGAAGAAAACAAAGGTATGTTTGCAAAGCTCAAAGCATTTTTCGGCGTCAGAGCATAATCGTTTACGCGAAAAAGACCGATTCGATGAGTGGTCTTATCCCTGTCAAGTAGACAATTATAAAAAGCCTAACCTGCCAGTGTGTGACGGTATTCTACCGGAGCACACTGGTTTAATTTTTTCTGGAATCGATCGTGATTATAGAATTGAATGTAATCTTCTATGCTTTTATGAAGCTCTTTTTCCGTTTGACACGAAGAAAAGTAAGTGTTCTCTGTTTTGAGATGGGAGAAAAATGATTCGATACAGGCATTATCTAGGCAGTTTCCCCTTCGGGAATGACTGCCCTTCAAACCAACGTTTTCTAGTCGCTTTTGATATGCTTTTGTTGTGTATTGGAATCCTTGATCTGAAT